>NZ_RAWF01000425.1:0-4820 GCF_003612075.1 Corallococcus sp. CA041A | reverse complement strand
CCCCCGAGCCCAGCCCGCGCCCCGGCGGATGTCCGACAGTGGAAGTTCCTTCGCGGAGCGTGAAGGAACGGTGCCGCCCAGAGGAGGAACGGCCCGTTTGCCCGGGGCTTCCGTCCTACGCGAGACTCGTGTGCATCCAATGCCTACAGGCCCCCGAGGGGCCCCGCCGGAGCCCTTCTTGGGAATCCCCGATCGCGACTTCCAACTGCTCACGACCTGCGGCGACGAGTCCGAGGCCGCGCTCGTGCGGGCGCTGCTCGAAGCGAACGGCATCCCGTGCCTCGTCCAGGGAGAGCAGCACCGCTCCATGCTGGGCGTGGCCGGGGCCTTCATCGAGCTGCGGGTGCTGATCCCCTCCGGGGAGCTGGAGCGCGCCCGTGAATTGCTCCGGAGCGTGCCGCAGGAGGAGCCCGGCGGGACCGGTCCCACCGCGACGCCGGACCCCGATTCCGAGGAGGCGCACTGCGCGGTGCACGGCCAGCGCGCCACGCGGACCTGTGAGCGGTGCGGCACCTTCCTGTGCGCGAGCTGCGATGGCGCCACCACCGGCGTGTGTGAGGACTGCGCGGACCGCAAGGGTTCGGGCGCCCAGGTCCAGCGCGGCCGGAAGCGCAAGGTCGTCGCATGGCTGATCCTCCTCTTCCTCTTCGGCCCGCCCTTCCTCCTCCTGCTGGCGAGCACCCTCAACGCCCTGCTGAACTGAACCCAGAAGGTGTCTGGCATTGGGCTCTCGTGTTCGCTTCGCCGCCCTGACCCTGGCCCTGGCCACCGCGTGCGCCTCCGCGCTCCCCGTGCCTCGCACGCCCGGGGTGGCTGTCATGCCAACGCGGACAGGCGCTCCCGAGAACGGCCTGCCCTACCGCCTCTTCGTCTCCGGAAAGGCCACCCCGGACCACCCGCACCGGCTGGTGGTGTGGCTGCACCCGACGGGCACGGATGGCCTGACGCTGGTGGAGCCCCTGGCCAACGCCTTCGCCACTCAGGGATACGCGCTGCTGACGTTCCCCCGTGAGCACGCGCAGGGATGGAGCGGCGCGGACGCGAACCGGGTGATGCTCGGCACGCTGCCGGAGGTGGCTCGCGTCCCCGGCGTGGATGCGGAACGGCCCGTGCTGCTGGGATTCAGCGCGGGCGCGCAGATGGCGCTCGAGCTGTGGGCCGCGCGCCCCGACGCCTTTCGCGCGTTGGTGCTGATTGCGGGCGCACCCCGCTTGTCTCGCGGCGATGAATACAACCCGCCCCGGAGCGCCGCGCACGCGAGGGTGCCCCTCCTGTCATTCATCGGAGAGCGGGATGGCAGCGCGCCCCTCTGGCGGACGGCGCTCGAATCCTGGCGTGCCGCCGGGCTGAGGTTGGATTCGCGCGAGGTCCCCGGACAGGGCCACACGTGGTTGCTGGTACGACCCCATGAACAAACGGAGCTGTTTCAATTCCTGGCGGAATTGTCTCGGGGACCCTGACCTTTTGCCGTCAGCCACGCGAGAAATGTCAACCATCCATGGAATACATGGATTTCATGTTGACACCATGCGAAGCCACCGTCGGTTTTCTCATACCAGGAGTCCGACGTGCTTCGACATGCATCACGCTGGGTCACGACATTCGTGCTGGGTTTCACATGGATTCAGGCGGGCTGTGCTCCCGCGGAGCCGCCCACCCAGGAGACACCGGAGGCCGCGTCCGCCGCGCAGCCGCTGCTGGCCGGTGAGCGGTCGCTCCTGGGCACCACCGCGCTTCCGGCCGTGACGGCCGCGGACGACAGCGGCGCGGTGGAGCTGGGTGTTCGCTTCCGCAGCGACGCTCCGGGACGGATCATGGGCGTGCGCTTCTACAAGGGCGCGGGCAACACGGGCACGCACACCGGCAGCCTGTGGACGGCGTCCGGTTCGCTGATGGCCACCGCCACCTTCCAGGACGAGACGGCCTCCGGCTGGCAGGAGGTGCGCTTCGCCTCGCCGGTCACCATCGCCGCCGACACGAACTACGTTGTCTCGTATCACGCGCCCGCGGGGCACTACGCCGTGACGAGCAACGGCTTCGCGTCCGCGCTGGATGCGCCGCCCCTGCACGCCGAGGCGTCCAACAACGGCCTCTATCGCTACGGCACCAGCGGCTTCCCCACCAGCTCGTTCAACGCGAGCAACTACTGGGTGGACGTGGCCTTCCAGGCCAATGACACCACGGCGCCGCGCGCGCCCACCAACGTCACCGCGCTGCCCAGCTCGTCCACCGCCATCGACCTGACCTGGTACGCGTCCGTGGACGGCAGTGGTGAGGTGCAGGGCAACGCCCGCTGGCACCTGGTGTACCGGAACAACGAGCTCATCGCGGAGCTGCCCGGCACCACCGTGCGCTACCGCGACACCGGTCTGACGCCCTCCACCGGGTACAACTACGCCGTGCGCGGCCGTGACGCCGCCGGCAACCTCAGCGCGTCCTCCACGGTCATCAACGCCACCACGCTCCCGAACATGGCCTGCAACCCCTGCAGCCTGTGGAACAGCGTGACGGGCGACCCGCAGTTCGAGAACGCCGACGCCACCCCCACGGAGGTCGGCGTGAAGTTCCGCACCGACGTGGCGGGCACGGTGACGAAGGTCCGTTACTACAAGGGCAGCACCGACACCGGCCCGCACGTGGGCCACCTGTGGAGCGCCTCCGGCACGCTGCTGGCCACCACGGAGACGACGCCCGCGGAGACGGGCTTCGGCTGGCGCGAGCTGTCCTTCTCCACGCCCGTGAGCCTGGCCGCGAACACGACCTACGTCGTGTCGTACTTCGCCACTGGCGGGCGCTACGCCATCACCCCGTACTACTTCAGCACCGCGGGCGTGGACATGCCCCCGCTGCACGCGCCCTCCACCCTGGAGGCCAGCGGCAACGGCGTTCGCAACCTCAACGGCAGCGCATTCCCCACGGAGGCGTGGCTCAACACCAACTTCTGGGTGGACGTGACGTTCGTCCCCTCGGAGCCCAGCGGTCCCGCGACGGTGGACCTGGCCGTGACGCAGTCATTCTCTGACGGCACTGGCGCCAACGGTGACGTGCTCTTCTACGACATCACCGTGACGAACAATGGCCCGGCGACCGCCACCAACGTCGTGCTCGACGTCCCGATCCCCGCGGGCTTGAACTACTTCTTCTACTCGGCGAACGCTCCGCCGGTGAACGGTGGGCACTGCGGGTTCTTCAGTGACCTGCAGTGTGGCGCCCCCACCCTGGCGCCGGGCGCGAGCTTCACCGTCCACGTGGAGGCCATCCCCTTCAGTGCCGGGACGTTCACCAGCCAGGCCACCATCTCCTCTTCGGAGACGGACTTCGTGCCCGGCAACAACACGCACGCGCTGGCCATCCCCGTGGGCCCGTCCACGAACCTCGTCACCTTCGACTCCTTCCCCGGCGCGGATGAGACCTTCAACGGCCCGCACGGCCCCATCCACTTCGGTCTCAACCGCTGGTACATCGCGTCGCCGTGGGGCGGGTTCGACACGAAGAGCATCTCCTTCAACGGAGGTGGTCTCACCCAGGCCAACCTGTCCATCTTCGGCCAGCGCCGCGTCCTGGGCCTGGATGCCTTCACGTGGGACACGGGCGCCACGCTCACCCTGAGCTGCATCGACCTGCCCAGCCTCACCTTCCCGCTGACGGCGGGCCAGGTGACGCACGTGGTGCCCACCTGGACGCAGCCCTGCACGGTCTTCACGCTGACGACGTCCAACGGCTGGGACACGAACTTCGACAACCTGGAGCTGTCGCCCCGGCCCTGAGCACGTGACGCATGGGAGGGCGGGTATGCTTCACGGATGCCCGCCGCTCCCCTGCTCCTGAGTGCAGCGACGTCCCTGTTCGCCACCACGTGGCTCCTCGCGGCGGCGCCATTCTCCGTCGCGGTGGAGCCCTCCGGGTTCACCGTCCAGTCCGACGGCAAGGCAGTGACCATCACGCAGGTGGTGCCAGGAAAGCCGGCCGACCAGGCGAAGCTGACGCCCGGCATGCGCATCCTGCGCATCGAGTCACCGGAGCGGACGTTCGCGCGAGGTCCCATCGAGCAGCTGGGCCAGACGGACCTGCACGACGCGCTCATCGCCACCTGGGATGAACCGCTCCTGCTCTTCGTGGGGAACACGCGCGAGGACGGCCGCTACATCGGCCTCAAGCGCGATGAGCCGCGTCCCGACGAGGAGTTCCCCGGCTTCCCCCTCCCCCCGGAGAAGCGCGCCCGTCTGTCGCTCCTCCAGCAGCAACGGCACGAAGCCCGGCGCCTGCGGGAACTACACCGGACGCCGCGAGAGAAGCCGGGCCTCGAGCTCCGCCACCAGAGCGAGGCCTGGGTGAAGGGCGGCCAGCTGCGGTCCGTCGACGGAGGCGGCTTCACCGGGCTGTGGATCCACCCCGAGCTCACCCTGGACGCGCGGTGTCCCGACCGGCTGGAGAAGGTGGTGCTTAACGGCCCGGGCAAGGGCTTGCCCCGGACGTTCCAGCCCGCCACAGACTCCGCGTCCACCGGGCAGGACTTCACCTTCGACCTGCCGCTGTGGTCCGTCCGTGACCTCACCCGGGCCTGTGCCTCGGGGAAGTCGTCGCTGGCGGTGACGCTGCGCGCGGAGCTGTCGTGCAAGGACGAGCCTGTCCTCCAGCAATCCCTCCCGGTGAAGCTGTCCCTCCTCCGCCCCAGGATTTCTTGAGACACCTATCTGGGGGAATAACCTCCCCCTCGCGAGGTGGATGTGAAGAAGCAACAGAAGCAGGACAGGACGGCGGAGCGCGGTCGGTTCTCGGCGAAGCGGAAGAAGGAGGCTGTGCTCCGATTGCTCAAGGGC
>NZ_RAWF01000424.1:0-4851 GCF_003612075.1 Corallococcus sp. CA041A | reverse complement strand
GACCAGCCCCGTGAGCCCACCCACGCCGAGCGCGGCCAGGGCCATGACGGGGAAGGATGCCTTGCGGGGCTCGGGCACGGGCGCGGACTCCTGGCGCGCGGCGAGCGCGGCCTCCTTGCGGCCGTTGCGGAACATGAAGAAGGCGGCCACGAGCATCACCGTGGCGAAGAGCAGCAGTTGCAAGGTGCCCGAGACGAAGACGGACAGGCGCGCCCCCGCGTAGGTGCCCACCATGGCCACCGCCCCGAAGACGAAGGCCGCCCGGAGCCGCACGTTGCCCTTGCGCCAGTGGCCCGCCGCTCCGAAGAGGCTGGTGACGCCCACCACGGCCAGCCCCATGGCGATGGACTCCTTGGCCCCGAAGCCCAGGACGTACACGAGGATGGGGACGGTGATGATGGAGCCGCCGCCGCCGAGCAGGCCGAGCGACAGGCCGATGAGGGCCGCGAGCGAGAAGCCGAGGATGGGCATGGGGTCCGTTTCCGCTAGCCCTGGGGCGCGCGGGGTTCGCGCACGGCGAGCATCCCGCCCGCCAGGTTGTAGAGGTGCTTGAAGCCACGCTGGGCGAGCGCCTGCGCCGCCTTCGCGGAGCGCCCACCCGAGCGGCAGATGAGCAGCAGCGGTTGTTCCCGCGGCCACGACGCGGCCGCCGCCTCCAGCGTGCCCAGCGGGACGAGCTCCGCTCCGGGAAGGTGGCTCAAGGGGCCCGTGAACTCGTCCGGCTCACGCACGTCGATGCGCCGCACCTCGGGGCCGAGCGTGTCGAGCTGCGAGGGCGTGAGGTCCTGATAGGGGTGATGGGGTGTCATGGCTTGCTCCTGTTGGGAAGGGCAGGGGACTTCAGGCCCCCTGCGGAGAAGGCGCCGTGTGCCCACAGGCGCGGTTGGCTGGGACGGCGACGTCGATCTTCCTGGGCTTGGGCAGGTGGAGGTTGTTCATCACCTCGATGAACTCCTCCCGGCTCCTGCCCGCGACGCGCGGGTTGTGTCGCTTCTCCTCGCCGATGCTCGTCACCAGGTGACCGTGGTAGTCGTGCGCGGGGTAGACGAGCGTTTCATCCGGCAGGCGGAAGAGGACGCGGGTGAGGCTGTCGTAGAGCTGGCTCGCGTTCCCGTTCTGGAAGTCGGTGCGGCCGTTGCCGCGCACGAGCAGCGCGTCCCCGGTGAAGACGCGGTCGCCCAGCAGGTAGCTGACGCTGTCGTCCGTGTGCCCCGGGGTGGCGAGCACCTGGAAGACGCACTGCCCGACGCGCACCTCGTCTCCGTGGCCCACCTGGACGTTGGCGCAGGCGGCTCCTCCCTTGCTCCCCACCACCGTGGCCTGCGTGCGCTCGCGCAGCACGCCGGACGCGGTGACATGGTCCGCGTGCACGTGGGTATCGAAGACGTGGGTGAGGGTGAGGCCGAGCTCGCCCACCAGTTTCAGATCCCGGTCGACCTGCTCGATGACAGGGTCGATGAGGACGGCCTGCCGCGTGGACTCGTCGCCGAGGAGATAGGTGTAGGTCGAGGACTCTGCGTCGAAAAGCTGGCGGAAAATCATGTCGAAGCCTCCTGTCCTTGAGAGCCAGGGGGCGGACAAAAGGATTCAGGGCCTTCCCCTGGCGGAATCCTCCACCTCCGAATCTGGCTCTTACAGGACATGATTTCCTCCCTCCTCCCTCCCCTCCTGGGTGGGGCGCTCATCGGCCTGAGTGCCTCCTTGCTCCTGTTGGCCAATGGCCGGGTTGCCGGCATCAGCGGCGTGGTGGGCTCGCTGCTGGCCCCCGTGCGCGGGGATGTCGCCTGGCGCGTGCTCTTCCTCGCCGGACTGCTCACCGGGGGCCTGCTGCTGGCGTGGCTGCGCCCTGGCTCCTTCCCGGCCCCCACGTCCTTGAGCGCGGGCGGCGCCTTGCTGCTGGTGGGGGCCGGACTGCTGGTGGGGTTCGGCTCGCGGCTGGGCAACGGCTGCACCAGCGGGCACGGCGTCTGCGGCATCAGCCGCGGCTCGGCCCGCTCCATCGCGGCCACGCTCACCTTCATGGCCACCGGCGTCCTCACCGTCTTCCTGATCCGCCACGTCCTCTAGGGAAAGCCCTCCATGCGTTCAAACATCAGTGCGTTTCTCAGCGGCCTCCTCTTCGCCATCGGCCTGGGCATCAGCGGCATGACGGACCCGGCCAACGTCCTCGGCTTCCTCGACATCGCGGGGGATTGGGATTACCGGCTCGCGTTCGTGATGGGCGGCGCCATCGCCGTGCACGCGGCGCTGCGGCCCCTCATCCTCGGACGTGAGCGGCCCCTGTTCGCCGCGAAGTTCCCCACGTTCTCCGCCCGCGGGGTGGACCGCGGGCTCCTCGTGGGCGCGGGCCTCTTCGGCGTGGGCTGGGGGCTCGGCGGCTACTGCCCTGGCCCCGCGCTCACCTCGCTCGCCACCGGTGCGACGCAGTTGCTCGTCTTCGTGCCCGCCATGTTCGCCGGCATGTACCTTGCTCAAGGACCGCGAGCGTGGAGGAGGCGACCGGGTGATGTCGACGCGAACCGATGAGCAGCTGATGGAGGCCGCGCGCGCTGGCGACGACAAGGCGCTGGATGAGGTCCTCGCCCGCCACGAGAAGCAGGTGTACCGCTTTGGCCTGCGCATGTGCGGCTCGGAGGAGGACGCGAAGGAGGTGCTCCAGGAGACGCTGCTCGCGGCCTTCCAGGGCATCCACTCGTTCCGGGGCGACGCGGAGCTGTCCACGTGGCTGTATCAGGTGGCCCGCACGCACTGCCTCCGCCTGCGCCGCAAGCGCGCCGGAGCACCCGAGGAGTTCCAGCCCCTCGACTCTCCCGCGGCCACCCACGTCGCCGCGGAGGCTGCCACCCCGGACGTGGTGTCCCATGCGCGGCAGATGGGGGAGGTGTTGCAGGCGGCCATCCTCGCGCTGCCGGAAGCCCACCGGGAGGTGCTCATCCTCCGGGACGTGGAGGGCCTGCCGGCGGAGGAGGCGGCGAAGGTGGTGGGCATCGAGGTGCGGGCGCTCAAGAGCCGGCTGCACCGCGCGCGGCTCCAGCTGCGCGAACACCTCTCCACGCTGATGGGGGAGGGCGCCCAAGAGCAGGCCCCGGCGTGCCCGGAGCTGGCGCGGGAGCTCTCCGGGTTCGCCGCGCAGGAGGTGGACCAGGCCACCTGCGTGCGTCTGGAGGACCATCTGTCGCGCTGCCCGCGCTGTACCGAGGCGTGCGACTCGCTCAAGCGCACGGTGTCCCTGTGCCGGCGCATTCCAGGGGACGAGGTGCCCGCGCCCGTGCGCGCGGCGGTGCGCCAGGCGCTGTCTCAGGCTACGAGGCCGTGAAGGGCAGGGCGGCCACCGTGACGGTGCCCGCGCCTTCGCCCAACGTCAGCTCCGTGCCCGGCTCCAGCGAGTCTCGGTGCACGTAGCCCAGCGCCACCCGCTGACCCTTCACCGGGGACGTCACCACGCTCGTGACCCAGCCCACCTTCTTCTCCCCGCGGCGCAGCTCCGTGCCGGGCGCCACGTCCTTCTCACCCAGCAGCAGCCCCGCCAGCTTGCGGTTCATGTGCCCGCGGAAGGTGGCCCGGGCGATGACCTCCTGCCCGATGTAGCAACCCTTGTTGTAGGAGATGGCGTTGGTGAGGTTCGCCTCCAGCGGGATGGTGGTGTCCACCATGTCCTGCCCGTAGCGCGGCACCCCCGCCTCCACCCGCACCAGTTCCAGCGCGTCGAACCCCAGCGGCTTCAGCCCGTGCGCCCCGCCCGCCTGGACCAGCGCCGCCCACACCGCCTCCAGCCCCGCGCGCGGCACCAGCACGTCCACGCCGGACAGCCCGCCCGGCAGCGCCGTCCCCAGGAGCAACACCTCCTGGCCAGCGATGGACGCCTTGCGGCTGGACAGGGGCGCCGGAAGCTCCGAGGGGCCGCCCGGGACGGCGGCCAGCACCTGGGCCGTCCGGGGGCCGAGCAGCTTCAGCCAGCCCCATTCCGGGGTGCCGTCGTGCAGCTCCGCGTCCTCGGAGATGAGGTATTTGTCCAGGAACTCCCGCACCTTGGCGCCCAGGCCGGGCTCCAGGTCCAGCAGGAGGTCGTCCTCCCGCTTGAGGATGCGTGCATCTCCCACCATGGCGCCCTTCACCGTGATGAGGGCGGCATAGGCGGCCGAGCCCACCGGGAGGTTCTTCACCTCCTGGGTCACCATGCCGTGGAGGAAGGAGGCGCGATCCTCCCCCGTTATCCGGAGGATTTCGCGGTAGGACGCATCGTGCAGTGCCACTGCGTCACGGGCCGCGCCATACTCCGCGCCCACGTCTCCATACCCGGCCACGACCTCGCGGCCGCCCACCGAAATGAAGCGGGCACCCACCTGCTCGTGAACAAAATGCAGCGTCAGCGGTTCCATGCCCGTCGCTATATAGAGGCGCAGGAGCGGATGCCACGATGGATGTGAAGCAGCTTTCGGCCTTCCAGGGCTTCTCCTTGGAGAAGCTCCAGAAGCACTCCGTCTTCCAGTCGGGTCGCTTCTTCCTCGACGTCTACTGCCTGGCCCCGGGCCAGGCGCAGAAGCCCCACCGGCATGCCACGTCCGACAAGGTGTACCTCGTGCTGGAGGGAAGCTGCCGCTTCCGCATCGGCGACGAGGAAGCGGCGCATGGCCCCGGTTCCACCCTTTTCGCCCCCGCGGGCACCGAACACGGCGTCGTCAATGACGGCCCGGACAACGCCCGCCTCCTCGTCCTGATGACCCCCTGGGTCACCATGCCGTGGAGGAAGGAGGCGCGATCCTCCCCCGTTATCCGGAGGATTTCGCGGTAGGACGCATCGTGCAGTGCCACTGCGTCACGGGCCGCGCCATACTCCGCGCCCACGTCTCC
>NZ_RAWF01000423.1:0-4882 GCF_003612075.1 Corallococcus sp. CA041A | reverse complement strand
GCGTGGGGGGCGTCCCGGCGGTGCAGGTCCAGGATGGCGCGGGACACCTCCGCCAGCTCGCGGCGCACCTCGCGGCGGGCGCCCTTCACGCGCTGGATGCGCATGTCGTCGTAGCCGGTGGTCTGGTGGCGCATCCAGGCGATGACGGCGGCCTCCGCGCGCCTTTCAATGGGGATGCGCTCCGTGCGGGCGACGGTGCCGCTGCCCACGGGGGTGGCGTGGCCGGCGACCATCACGGCCAGGCGCTTGGCGTGGGGGAGCCACGCGGGGCTGAAGGCGAGGAAGCGCAGGACGGCGTTGGCGAAGTCGACCTCGTACTCGGCCTGCTCCTTGGCGCGGCGTTCACGGCCCTGGGCCAGCTTCTTGGCGTAGGCGGGGGTGGCGCGCTCATCGTCCAGGGCGGCGCGGGCGTGGACGATGTGGGCCTCCGGCGCCCACACGCCCCGGGAGAAGAGCTTGCGGCCCACCTTCTCCACCACGGTCCAGGAGGGGCCGGCGGCCTTCACGCGGCGGGTGAGGCCGGCGTCGCCGGGGGGGAGGAGGGCCCAGCCGTCAGGAACGGTGAGCAGGCGGCCGTCCTGGGCTTTCACTCGGCGGGGGTCGGCCGTGGGGCCGACCGTCAGGGAATCAGGCATGGGGGAGGGTCCGAAAGGGCCGGCTGCATAGCACGCCCCCTCGCACCCTGGTAAATGCCCCCGGGAACGCTCGCGCGCAGGCAGATTCCGCGCGTGCGAGGAGGCCACTCTCGACGTGGGAAGCGCTGGCATGTCCCTACTGAGGCTCACCTTCCTCGGCACCTCCGCCGCACAGCCCACGCTGCATCGCGGCCTCTCCGGTCTGGCGGTGAAGGCGGACGCGGATCTGCTGTTGTTCGACTGCGGCGAAGGCACCCAGCGGCAGATGGTGCGCTTCGGCACGGGCTTCACCGTGGACGCGGCGTTCTTCACGCACTTCCACGCCGACCACTACCTGGGAATCATCGGCTTCCTGCGCACGCTGGGGATGATGGGCCGCACCGAGCCCATGCACCTGTACGGGCCTCCTCCCGCGCGCCGGCTGTTGCATCAGGCCGTGCACCTGGGGCTGGAGTCGCTGGCCTTCCCGGTGGAGATCCACGAACTGAAGGACGGGGACTCGGTGCGCCGCAATGGCTACACCGTGCATGCGGTGGGCGTGGACCACCGCATCCACGCGCTGGGCTACGTGCTGGCGGAGGACGGCCGTCCGGGGCGCTTCCACCTGGAGAAGGCGCGGGAGCTGGGCGTGCCGGAGGGGCCTTCCTTTGGCAAGCTGCAGAAGGGTGAATCCATCACGCTGCCGGACGGGCGCGTGGTGAAGCCGGAGGACGTGCTGGGCGAGTCGCGGTCCGGGCGGCGGCTGGTGATTTCCGGAGACACGCGGCCGTGCCCGTCGCTGGTGCAGGCGGCGAAGGACGCGGACCTGCTGGTGCACGAGTCCACCTTCTCCGACGACGAGCAGGCGCGCGCGCTGGAGACGAGGCACTCCACCGCGCGGGAGGCGGCCCAGGTGGCCAAGGACGCGGGAGCGAGGCGGCTCATCCTCACCCACCTGTCCAGCCGCCATGACACCGACCCCGGACGGCTGCTCACGCAGGCGCGTGAGGCGTTCAAGGGGCCGGTGGAGGTGGCCTTCGACGGCCTCACCGTGGAGCTGCCGCTGCGCGACTGACGTCCGGTGTCGCTCGGGCGGCAGCCCCTGCTCGGTGACGGTGGGTGGGGGGCTACTCGACCTTCTTCGCCTCGGCCTTGAGGGCGGAGGCGGCGTCGGGGTCCACCTTCTGGAGCAGCTCCCACTCCAGCTCGGAGTCGCGCCGCATCTGGGAGGCGCCGGCGCCCACCGAGGACTCACCCGTTTCCTTGGCGCGGCCGTCGGTGCTGTCGGCGGCGCGGGACTCGGAGCGGTCCTGGCGGCGGAACTCCACCGCGGACTGGCCGGGCCCCCGCTCGAAGCCGCGCACCAGGTAGCGCGCGTAGGAGGTGCCCAGCGAGGAGGGAGCGCTGGTCATCAGCCACTCCGTCGTGGTCTCGAAGCCGGTCTGCGTGTTCGTCACGGAGAAGCCCTTCTCCTTGACCAGGGCCAGGGCCGCCGGCCACACCTCCGCGATGGGCTTGCGGTAGACGTGCCCCATGGCCTTGTCCTCCAGGTACGCCTGCTGACGGCGCGCGGCGCAGCCGCTGAAGGCGAGGGCGAGGGCGGACACCACGAGCAGCGCCGAGGCGCGGGACGATTTCGAGGGATTCATTGCTCCGGACTCCATGAAAGAGAAGGCGGTTGCGGAATGTCGCCCGGTGCGGGCCTGGAAGCCAAGTCCAGGCGCGTCCGGAAGAGGGTTACCTCCAGCAGGCAACCTTCATTTGGCTAGAGCCCGGCCGCCTTCTGGTGATGCGTCCGGCGTCGCACATCCGTGCGCACGAAGCCGTCCGGGGGGCTGGTGGCGAGGCCATGCTGGCGGGCGGACATGATTCCCATCAGCGACGACAACCCGACCCTGCGCACCCCGGTGATGACGTACCTGCTGCTCGCGGCCCTGGGGCTCACCTGGGTGTTCTTCCAGGGCGCGGGCTTCAACGTGGTGGCGCTGGCCACCAGCATCTGCGAGCTGGGCATGGTGCCCGGGGAGCTCACCGGCCGCGCGCCAATGGGGCAGGCGGTGCCGCTGGGGGACGGGCTCGCGTGCGTGGTGGACAACGAGGCCATCAACCGCCTCACGCCGCTCACGTCCATGTTCCTGCACGGCGGCTGGGGGCACCTGCTGGGCAACGTGCTGTTCTTCTGGGTCTTCGGAAACAACATCGAGGACAGCATGGGGCGCTTGCGCTTCCTCGTCTTCTACCTGGTGTGCGGGCTGGTGGCGGCGGCCGCGCACGTGGCGGTGGACCCCACTTCGCCGGTGCCCACGGTGGGCGCGTCTGGCGCCATCGCGGGCGTGCTGGGCGCGTACCTGGTGCTCTACCCGCGCGTGCGCGTGAACATGCTGTTCATCATCTTCATCCTCATCCGCGTCTTCCCCATCCCCGCGTGGGCCGTGCTGGTGTGGTGGTTCGTGCTCCAGGTCATCACCGGCCTGCCGCAGTTGATGACGCTGAGGCCGGAGGTGTCCGGTGGCGTCGCCGTCTGGGCGCACATCGGCGGGTTCGTGGCGGGCATGGTGCTGATCAAACTCTTCGAGAACCCCCGCTACACCTCACAGCGCACGACGTGGCGGCACCGGATGCACCCGAACCACCCCTAGGGCGAGCGGACGGACAGGCCCCCGCCGGCCCGGGATGCGGATGCGAGCGAGCGCCCCGACATTGGGGGTGGGTGTTCTTCGCGCCGTGAGGAGGCGGGCATGAGGGCGGACGAAAAGAAGGAAGGGCTCTGCGTGGACGCGCCGCCGCCGCGCAAGCGGGTGCTCATCCTGGGGGGCGGCTTCGCGGGGATGTACGCGGCGCTGCACCTGGAGCGGCAGCTGGGGAAGCGGGACGACGTGGAGGTGACGCTCGTCAGCCGCGACAACTACTTCCTCTTCACGCCCATGCTCCATGAGGTGGCGGCGAGCGACCTGACCGCGACCGCCATCGTCATCTCGCTGCGCAAGCTGCTGCCGCGCCTGACGTTCGTGGAGGGCGACGTCAGCGGGCTGGACCTGGAGACGAAGCGGGTCACGGTGGCGCACGGCGGGCTGGACGGCCACAGCCACACGCTGGAGTACGACTCCGTGGTGCTGGCCATGGGCTCGGAGACGAACTTCTTCGGCAAGCCGGGCCCGCGCGACTACACGCTGACCATGAAGACGCTGGGCGACGCGATGCTCCTGCGCAACTGCCTGGTGGACCGGTTGGAGGAGGCGGACGCGGACTGCGTCGCGACGGGCACGCGCAACGCCATCGTCACCTTCGTGGTGGTGGGCGGCGGCTTCGCGGGCGTGGAGACAGCCGGCGCCATCAACGACTTCATCCACGGCGCCCTGCCCTTCTATCCCAACATCCAGCACGCCAACGTGCGCGTGATGCTGGTGCACGGCGGCAAGGAGGTGCTGCCGGAGCTGGGCGAGGACCTGGGCGCGTACGCGCGCAAGAAGCTCATCGAGCACGGCATCGAGGTGCGCACCGGAGTCCGCGTGAGGGACGTGACGGCGGCGGGCGTGGAGCTCCCGGACGGCACGGTGGTGCCCACCAAGACGGTGGTGTGGACCGCGGGCGTCACGCCGCCGTCCCTGCTCTCGACGCTGCCGTGCGAGAAGGAGCGCGGGCGGCTCAAGGTGAACGAGCGCATGGAGGTGCCGGGCTTCCCGGGCGTGTGGGCGCTGGGTGACTGCGCGTCGGTGCCGGACGTCACCAACGGAGGGAAGCCCTGCCCGCCCACCGCGCAGCACGCGCTTCGCCAGGGCGTGACGGTGGCGCGCAACGTGTGCGCGGCGCTGAAGGGGAAGCCGGGGAAGCCGTTCCGATACAGGATGCTGGGGCAGCTGGCCACGATTGGCCAGCGCTCGGGCGTGGCGCGCATCCTGGGGCTGAAGTTCTCCGGCACCTTCGCGTGGGTGCTCTGGCGCACCGTCTACCTGTTCAAGCTGCCGAAGCTGGAGACGAAGGTGCGCGTGGCCATGGGTTGGACGCTGGACCTGTTCTTCCGCAAGGACGTGGTGCAGGTCATCGGTCCGCGTGAGTTGGATCAGCTCACGCTGCCGGCGCTTCCGCTCAACAGCCGCCAGCAGGTGCGCCAGGTGCAGGCGCTGCACCCGCGCTCGCAGCACTGAGGGGATGAGAAAAAATTAACGATTCTGATGCATCCAAAGGATGCATAAGCGCTGCTGTGCGAGCATGAATCGCCATGGCGGGGAGCAAACGGCCGCGAGTGCGTGTGCTCCGGCCGAAACGGA
>NZ_RAWF01000422.1:0-4905 GCF_003612075.1 Corallococcus sp. CA041A | reverse complement strand
GGGGGCCTGTGGCTGGGGTCGGGGGCCATGCTGCTCATCGGCCACTCGGAGACGCCGGGGCGCATCGCGGTGGCGGCCTTCCTCCTGGGCATCCTGGGGGACCTGTACCGGCCGGCGGTGTCCGCGGCGGTGGCGGACCTGGTGCCGCCCCGGGACCGGGCGCGCGCGTACGGGTTGCTCTACTGGGTCATCAACCTGGGCTTCGCCATCGCGCTGCCGTTGGCGGGCCTGCTCGCGGGGATGGGCTACCGGCTGCTCTTCATCGCGGACGCGGTGACCACGTTCCTCTACGGCTGCTGCGTCTGGGCGTTCGTGCCGGAGACGCGGCCCCCGGAGGCTCGAGCGGCGCACGCGGAGCACTCCCCGCTGGGGGCGGTGCTGACGCCCTTCCGTGACAGCGTGTACCTGGCCTTCTGCCTGCCGGTGTTCGCGCTGGCCCTGCTCTTCCACCAGAGCTTCATGAGCCTGCCGGTGACGCTGACCCAGCAGGGCCTGACGCCCGCCCAGTACGGGCTGGTGATGTCCGTCAACGGCGTGCTCATCGTCGCGCTCCAGCCGTTCGTCGTGCGAGGCGTGGGCCGGGTGCGCCGCTCCACCGCGCTGGCGGTGGCGGGCGTGCTCACCGCCGTGGGCTTCGGGCTGCATGCGCTGCCAGCCACCGTGCCGCTCGCGATGGCGGCCGTGGCGGTGTGGACGCTGGGCGAAATCGTCCACTCGCCGGTGGCGCCGTCGGTGGTGGCGGACCTGGCGCCGGCGGAGCTGCGCGGCAGCTACCAGGGCGCGTACCACATGATGTGGGGCCTGGCGTCCAGCATCGCCCCCGCGTTGGGAGGAGCGATGCTGGGCCACGTGGGTGCCACCGCGCTGTGGGCGGGCTGCTTCTGCGTGGGCCTGGCCGCGGCCGCGTGGCACCTGACCATCGCGGGAGCGCGCAGGCGCCGGGTGGAGACGCTGCGGCTGGAGCGCCCGGAGATGAGCGCCAGCCTGGACTGAAGGGCGCGGCGGGCGCCCTGGCGCGAAGCCGGAGCGCACCGCGCCGGGTGAGGCAGGTACGGCGGACTACTGCCCCACGCCGAGCAGGGCTTCCGGCTTCGTGAGGCCGCGCGCGCGGGCGACGGGCTGGAGGATGTCCTGCGGGGGCGCGTCCGCGGTGAGCAGCAGCGCGCGCACGGCGGTCTCCACCACGTCCTCCGCGCCGGGGCGCACCATGCCGCGCCGGGCGTCCTCCACGCGCTTGCCGCGGTACAGGTCGAAGCGCTCCTTCACGTGCTTCGCCACGTCCGCCACGGCCTTGTCGCCCGCGTCCACGCGCAGCTCCAACTCGTTGCGCAGCTGCACGGGGTCCGCGAGCACGCCGTAGCGGTCATAGCCCTTGTGCGCCAGGTCCTCGTGCAGCACCGCGTAGTCCTGCGTGTTGGGCGCGGGCACCTGCTGGGGCGTCAAGAGGTCGCGCATCACCGACGTCACCGTGGCCGTCACGGTGAGCCGGTGCAGCTGCACGTCGTAGACGAAGTCCGAATACATGGGCTCCTCCACGGTGATGGGCTCGCGGAAGACGGAGTCGCGGTTGCGCTGCACCTCGGTGCGCTGGGTCTCCGCCTTGTCCAGGGCCACCTGCACGGCCACCTCCAGCACGCGCGCCGCCTTGGACTTCATCGACATCAGGCCCTCATCCTGGGTGCACTGGCCCGAGCAGCGCTCCGGGTCGCACTCGCTGGGCACCTTGCCCGGGCTCTTCGCGTCGCGGGCCTCCTCGCCGCACTCCTGGATGGCCGCGCGGCACTCGCGCTTCTCCCGCTCACGGCAGCGTTCGGCGACGTCGCGCAGCGTGCCCAGCTCCAACTGGGCCTTGAGGTACTCGCGCAGCACGGCGGCCTGCTTGCGCTCCACGCCCTCCAGGGTGCGCTCCGCCTCCAGCAGCTTCTTCTCGTAGTCGCCGCGCTTGGGGTTGGGCACGGAGCGGTTGCCCGCGAGGTAGCGCTGGCTGCGCTGGGAATCCTCCACCGCCTTGAGCGGCAGCACTCGCTCCAGGGACAGGTCCAGCTTCACGCCCACGCGGCCCGGGGGCGCCTCCGTCACGACCTTCAGGGGCAGCTTCGTGGGGAGCGCCGAGGCCAGCCGTCCCGCGCTCAGCCGCTGGGCGACGTCGGGGGCCTGGGCGTTGTCCTCCACGGGCGTGGCCACCACCAGGAAGGCCACCTCGTCGCGCAGCCGCTGCCGCACGGACTCCGCGCGCTCACGGGCGGCGGTGGCACCCACGCGCTCCTGGTCCGCGCGCACGTAGGCCACCAGCGCGTTGCCCAGCTTGCCTGCCTTCTCCAGCGTCTCCGCGCTGGCGAAGAAGCGCTTGGCCCACGCCACCTGTACGGCGTCCACGCCCTTGCGAGCGTTCACGTGGTCCGGCGCCACGGCCAGCACCGCGTCCAGCTCCGCTCGAGCGTCCTGGAGCTTCTCCTCCTTGAGCAGTCCCAGGGCCACCTGGACGCGCGCATCCAGTGTCTGGGCGAGCAGCGCGCGGGCCCCTTCATGGTCGGGGTTCAGCTCCAGCACGCGCACCAGCAGCTTGGTGGCGGACGGCAGGTCCCCGGAAGCGTGGGCGGCGGCGGCCTCCTGGTACACCTCCTCGCCCCACTCCCTGCGCACCGCGCGCAGCTTCACGGTGATTTCGGAGGCCTCCGGATCCGCGGCCAGGGCGCGCAGGTAGGCGGCTTCGGCTTCCGCCCAGTGGCGCTCCTTCACGGCGCCGTCGCCCTCGCGCACCGCGCGGGAGAAGGCGGAACAGCCGCTGAGCAGCACGAGCGACAGCAGGGCCAGGGCGCTCAGCCAGCGGGAGGAATCGCGGGGGGTTCGGTCGGCGGGGGAGCTCACGCGCCGCATTCTCGCGGGAAAGCGCTCCGGGCGTGAAGATTCCGACGGCCTGCCCGGCTGGTTGCTCCGCGTGAAGGCAGACATCCTGGCGGGACGGGCCAAGGACGCCCGACGTCATTAGGCTGTTGTGCCTTTTGAATGTGTCGCACCCACACGGTCTTCTGCTGGCAGCGATGAGCCGGGGTGCAAGCGTTCAGTGTCCAGGCGACGGACTGCCGGGAATGACGCGACGCACCAGTCAGTAGAGGGAATCAGCACCCACGAGGGGGGCTAGAGAGAACCCAATGCCTTGTCCACAGCCGCGTCCCACCAAGTTCCACCTCCCGCTGCGGGCCGATACCTTCTCCATCGAGGACCACCGCAACGTCCACTGCCGTTTCTACGGCGGCTGCATCGACGTGGCGGTCCGTCAGGACTGGGAGAGCTTCACCTGCGCCAAGTGCCCCATGTTCCAGCAGGACAAGGCACCAGGCGCCAGCTCGTTTGCCTTCACGCAGCCCGCGAACTTCGGGCAGCCGTAGGTGTCTTTGTTTCAATCCCTGTGATTGAGCCGGCCGGGCGTCCTGGGCGCCCGGCCCCTGCGTTCCGGGAGGACCGGGCCCACCTTGTCAGGCGGCGAGGGGGCAGCGGATGCAGGAGCATCGCGTCACATCCTGGTTGGAGTTGCAGGACCTGGTGTTCGCGGGCTCATGGAACGAGCCGCTGGGCCGGTTCCGCACGAGCTTCGTGTTCCGGGGCGTTCCGGACGCGACGTTGGATTTGACGGCGACGCTCAACCGTCAGGGGGCGTTCGTGCGGTTGGAGCGGGACCTGCTGCGGGCCTTCCGCAAGTACGCGCGAGGCGTGCCGGGCACGGAGCGGCTGACGTCCATCTGGGACTGGCTGGCGCTGGCGCAGCATCACGGGATGCCGACGCGGCTGTTGGATTGGACGTTCAGTCCCTACGTGGCGCTGCACTTCATGACGGAGCGCACGGACCTGCTGGAGCAGGACGGCGCCGTGTGGTGCGTGGACTATCACCAGACGAACCAGCAGTTGCCCCGGCCGCTGCGTGAGCAGTTGCGGTTGGAGGGGGCGGACGTGTTCACGGCGGAGATGCTGGCGACGGTGGCGGGGGACCTGGCGACGTTCGACGGGTTGGGGGAGCATCCGTTCGTCTTGTTCTTCGAGCCGCCGTCGCTGGATGCGCGCATCGTGAATCAGTTCGCGCTGTTCTCGGTGATGAACGGGCCGGGGCTGAGCCTGAACGAGTTCCTGGGGCACCAGCACCAGGGCGTGCGCAGGCTGGTGGTGCCGGCGCGGCTCAAGTGGGAGATCAGGGACAAGCTCGACCAGGCGAACATCACCGAGCGGGTCCTCTTCCCCGGCCTGGACGGCCTCAGCCGCTGGCTGCGCCGTTACTACGCTCCGCGTCCCCGATAGGAGCAGGAACCTGTGGCTCTGGCGCGGGCGTTGGGACCTGGGGTGGCTCAGCAGGTATGCCTTCATCCGGAGGTCCCGGTGACTCCGCGACCACGTCCCCCTGGGGTGTGACGGCGTAGAAGAACCATCCATCCAGGATGCGTCGGCGCGGTCCCGCGCATCGCTCGAAGTCGGGATCCAACAGCACGTAGTAGAGCCCTGGTGTCGGGCCCGTGAAGAGCGAAACGTTGAGGCCGTCCTCGGGATGCTCGCAGCCGGAAAACAACCGGCGGGGGTTCGTCCTGACGAACTCGCGAACGGCGCCCACCGCGGCCTGCGCCGCGCCTGCGGGCATCGGGCTCTCCACAGGCCGAGCCGAGTGCTCATCCGGCCACTCGACAACAATGGTGCCCGGCCCACCCGCACACCCCACCAGCAATGACAGCAGCGCGAATCGCACGGCGCATCCTCGCACCCACGCGAGGAAAGCACCTCACGCTTTCACGCGTGCAAGGGCTCCCCACCCATGGGCCCGGACCCGTCCCGGTCGCGCCGTGACGCGCGCTCCGCGTCTTCCTTCGCCCACCGCGCGTCATCCTCGCGCGCGTTCTTGTGCGCGAGCACACCCCCCACGAG
>NZ_RAWF01000421.1:0-4920 GCF_003612075.1 Corallococcus sp. CA041A | reverse complement strand
CACCCGCCCCGACGGATGCCCGCCTGGCCGCCCGCCGGGCTCCGGGACGTGCCCGTGTTGACAAGACTGTCACCCAGGCGGGAAACACCCGGAGCGCGGGACCCCTACGCCGTGCGTCTTCCCCCTGCCCCCGAGGCCGCATGGTGCGCTACGCCCTCGCCATCTTCACCAGCGCCTTCCTGCTCTTCGGCGTCCAGCCGCTGGCGGGCCGCTACGCCCTGCCTTGGTACGGCGGCACGCCCGCGGTGTGGACCGCGTGCATGCTGTTCTTCCAGGCCGTGCTGCTCGCGGGCTACGCCTACGCGCACGCGGTGGCCTCCCGGCTGCGCCCGCGCGCCCAGGCCGCCCTGCACCTGAGCCTGCTGGTGGTGGCGTTGGCGGCGCTCGCGGCGCGGGCCTCGTGGACGGGCTCGCCGCTGGCGCCAGGGGACGGCTGGCGCCCCGTGGACGACCACCTGCCCGTGCTCCGGTTGATGCGGATGCTGGCCGCCACGCTGGGCCTGCCCTTCTTCGTGCTCAGCACCACCGGCCCGCTGCTCCAGTCGTGGTTCGCGCGCGCGCGGCCGGAGCGCTCGCCGTACGTGCTCTACGCGCTCTCCAACGCGGGCTCGCTGCTGGCGCTGCTGGGCTACCCGTTCCTCGTGGAGCCCTGGGTGGGCCGGAGCGCGCAGGCGTGGGGCTGGGCCGTGGGCTTCGTCCTCTTCGTCCTCTGTGTCCTCGCCTGCGCCCGGGACCTGCTGCGCCGCGCCCCCGCGACAACCCTCCCCGAGCCCTCCACGAGCCCGAGCACGGAGGCCCGCTCCGAGGCCTCCACCGCCTCGGCGCGTCCGGGCATGGGGCCCACGCTGACCTGGCTGGCGCTGAGCACGTGCGCGTCGGTGCTGCTCCTGGCCACGACGAACAAGCTGTCCCAGGACGTGGCGGCGGGCCCCTTCCTGTGGGTGATGCCGCTGGCGGTGTACCTGGTCACCTTCATCCTGGCCTTCTCGCGCGAGTCCTTCTACGCGCGCACGCCGTACTCGGTGGGGCTCATCGCCTCCGTGGTGCTGGTGACGTACGCGCACAAGGAGGGCCCCGCGCTGGGCCTGGGGTGGCAGGTGCTCTTCCACGCGTCCGCGCTCTTCACGGGCGCCATGGTGTGCCACGGCGAGCTGTACCGGCGCCGCCCGGCTCCGCGCTACCTGAGCGCCTTCTACCTCTGGGTGTCCGTGGGCGGCGTGCTGGGCGGCGTGTTCGTCAACCTGGTCGCGCCCGCTGTCTTCACCACCTACTGGGAGCACCCGCTGGCGCTGGCCGCGTGCTGCGGGGTGGCCTTCGCGGGGCTGATGCGCAGGCCGAAGGAGGAGACGTCGGTGGCGCGCACGCAGCGCCTCTTCCGCGGGGCGCTGCTGGTGGGCGTGGCGGTGCACCTGCCGGTGCTCGTCCTCACGGACCTGGATCGCGTGCGCTTCGCCGGGCGCAACTTCTTCGGCGTGGTGCGCGTGCTGGAGTTGTCCGCGAACGACCCCCAGCAGCACCAGTACGTCCTGCGCCACGGCGCCATCACCCACGGCTGGCAGTACATCCGCCCGGAGCGCCGGAACCTCCCCACGGCGTACTACACGAAGGACGCCGGCCTGGGGCTCGCGCTCGCGGAGCAGCGCCGGTTGCGTCAGGCCCAGGGGCTGCCCACCGGCTTGCGCGTGGGCATGCTGGGGCTGGGCGTGGGCAACAGCGCCACGCTCATGGCCGCCGGGGACGACGTGCGCTTCTATGAAATCAACCCCGACATCATCGACCTCGCCAAGGGGCAGGGCGGCTTCTTCAGCACGCTGACGGACACGCCCGCGCACGTGGAGGTCGTGGAAGGCGACGCGCGCATCTCCCTGGAGAAGGAGCTGGAGCAGGGCTCGCGCCAGTTCGACGTGCTGGCGCTGGACGTCTTCAGCTCGGATGCCATCCCGGTGCACCTGCTGACGAAGGAGGCGGTGGCGCTCTACCTCCAGCACCTGGCGCCGCACGGCTTGCTGGCGATGCACATCAGCAACCAGCACCTGGACCTGGTGCCCATCAGCCTGGCGCACGCGGGGGCCGCCGGCCTGACCGCGGCGCTCGTCGCGCGGGACAGTGACGGCGACGCGGTGGCCAGCTCGTGGATGCTGCTGAGCCCGGACAAGGAGTTCTTCGGGGGTGCCACCTTCAGCAAGACCCGGGCGCGCGTGCGCCGGCTGGTGCTGCGCGGCGAGCCGGAATACGTCTGGACGGATGAGCGCAGCAGCGTGCTCCAGGCGCTGCGCCCCAGGGCCCAGGGCCCTGCCGGGGCCAATCCGAACGTCATGGACGCGCCCGCGCAGGCCCAGGTCCAGCCCGCGCAGCCCGTGGTCCAGCCCGCGTCGCCCTGACGGGACGCGGCGCGCCGCCTTCCCGGATGCTTCAGCGGCCCGGAACGGTGGGTGCCTGCGCGGGCTTCACGGTCAGCCGCACGTCCAGCGCGGCCAGCACGCCCAGCACCGCGCACGGCAGCACCAGCGTCACGGCCCCGTGGCGCAGGAACAGGTAGGGGCCCAGCGTGGAGCCCGCGAGGAACGCCAGCGCCAGGCCCAGGTGCAGCCGTGTGCGCTCGAACTGCACGGCGGAGGGCAGGTCCCTCACGCGGTGCCATAGCCCCGGCGCGCCTTCCCCGCGGAGGCCGTCGCGCACCCACGCCAGCATCTGCACCAACTGGATGCCGATGTCCGTGAGCAGCCCTGTCACGTGTGTGGTGCGCACCACCGCGCCGGACACCCGCGTGACGAGCGCGTTCTGCAGCCCCATGGCGAAGGCGATGCCCCAGAGCAGCGCGGGCGCGTGCGTGCCCGGCATGGATGCCATGGCCACGCCCACGCCGCCCAGCACGAGCGCCTCCAATAGCAGCGCGGCCACGTGACGGCCCCTCGTGCGGTGGCGTGAGGCATCCAGGAGGCCCGTGGCGCAGAAGGCCCCGGCGACGAACAGCCCCATCAGCTGTGCGGGCAGCCGCGCCGTGTCCCAGCGGCCCTGGGCCAGGGACTCGCCCAGCGTGGCCATGTTCCCGGACATGTGGGACGCATGCGCGCCCATCGCCACGAACCCCATGGCGTTGACCGCGCCGGCCACGGAGGCCAGCAGCACGGCGAGGCGGGAATAGGCACGGCGGGACTGGGGCGACGACTGGGCACTGAACATGACGGGCGGGCCCGCCCGGGAAGAGGGGCGGCCACGCGCCCGGGAACGCTAGCACCCGGAGCCCCGGAGCGTGTGTCACTCCGCCCGGGGGGGGCCGGCCGAGGCTCGGAAGCTGGCTAGCCCGGCGGCCAGTGCAGGGTGCGGCCCGCGAGCAGGTGCAGGTGGATGTGGAACACCGTCTGGCCCGCGTCGCGCTGGGTGTTCATCACCACGCGGTAGCCCGTGTCCGCGTGGCCCCGCTCGCGCGCGACCTTCGCCGCGGCCATGGAGAGGTTGCCCACCAGCTCTCGGTCCTCGGCCGTGATGTCATTCACCGTGGCGATGTGCTTGCGCGGGATGAACAGCACGTGGGTGGGGGCCTGGGGGTTGATGTCCTCGAAGGCCAGGCAGTGCTCGTCCTGGTGGACGATCTTCGCCGGGATGAGGCCATCGCGAATCTTGCAGAAGAGGCAGTCGGATTCGGGCATGGCCTTGGCTTACCAACCCGCCGGTGGAGCCGGAAGGGTCTTCCGCGTCCCAACTGTCCCGCTCAGGGCAGTCGCCACGAATATCCGGGGTCCGGCGTGCAGTCCGCCACGGGCAGCTTCACCAGCGCCAGGGGGCCGTCCTGGACCAGCAGTGTGCCCGCGCCCTCGAAGCCCGCCCGGGTGATGACGTGGCTGAACCGGCGGGAGTCCCGCCCGGGGCCGTTGTGGGGATACAGCGGCACCTTCCGGTGGAAGTAGCTGTAGCCCCCCGTCCACGCCAGGTGCACCGCCTCCACCTTGAGGCCGCACACGTCGTCGCGCCGGCCCGCCGCCTCCAGCAGCCGGTTGACCGTGCCCTGGTCATCCCAGGCGCTGTCCTTGGGGCGCACGCGTTCGTACTGGCCCACGTCCCCGAAGGTGAGCGCCCCCGCGCCCGCGCCGGACAACAGCGCCCCCGCCACCACCGCCACCGTGGCGGTGGCCTTCGCCGGAGCGCCGCGCAGCACCCGCAGGACGGAGTCCAGCCCCACGCCCGCGAGCGCCGCGAACAGGGGCAGCACCGGCACCAGGAAGCGCAGCTCCTTGTGCGGCTGGTTCGCGTGCAGGAGGAAGAACGCCGCGGCCAGGAAGGACAGCCCCCACGCCCGGGGCACGGCCAGCACCGCCAGCGCGGCCGTGAACACGGTCAGCACCGGCATCGCCGTGCGCAGGATGCGCGGGTAGTACTCGAAGGGCTCCGTGCCCCACTGGGCCGCCTTGCCCTGCACCACGTTGAAGTCCAGGTAGACGATGGCGGAGTGGAACCACCGTCCCCAGGTGAGCTTGTCCAGGAGGCCAAAGGCCAGCGCCCACCCGGACAGCACCGCCAGCGCCACGCCCGCCTGACGCCACTGGCGCCGGCAGAGGAGCACCGCCACCAGGCCCACGCAGAACACGCCGTTCTGAAGCCGCAGCAGCACCGCCAGCCCCAGCAGGGACGCCCCGGTGAGCAGCGAGCGCCGGGACGCGGCCTTCGGTAGCGCCAGGGCCAGGCCCAGCACCACCGGCAGCACGGACGCGTTCTCGCTCATGGCCCGGGGCGCGAAGTACAGCGGCACCGACGCCAGGGCGAACAGCGCGGCCCCGCCGGAGGCCGCCAGGGTGGAGGCCCCGGACGCTCGGGCAAGCCGCCACGTGGCCCACGCCGTCGCCGTGCCCACCAGGGCGAAGAAGCCCTTCACCAGCCCCAGGTAGCCCGCCGGGTCCGTCAGCCCCACCAGCCGCCCCAGCC
>NZ_RAWF01000420.1:0-4842 GCF_003612075.1 Corallococcus sp. CA041A | reverse complement strand
GGCATGGGACATGGGGAGGGCACGGGCTTTGGGCTGAGCGCGCGTCCGGCCGGCGCCTTCGTCATCCGCGGAGACAGGGTGTCGTGGCTGCCTGTCGTGGAGCCCACGCGCATCATCCTCGGCCTGCAGGTGCTGGCTGGCATCGCCCTGCTCGTCTACTCGCGCACGCGGCAGCGTGGCCATTGACCGTCACGTTTTCGCTGCCCAGAGAGGACATCACATCGCTGGCCGGACGCCTACCAACAGCGCTCCCAAACCGTCAGGAACAAGCGAGCGGGAGTCGGGTCACGTGCCCTGGAATCGAAGCGCGACTTCCTTCAGGTGTGTTCGGCACATGAAGAGATAGGCCGTCCACACATCGCCCCAACTGGCATCCGTCACATCCGAGGGAGAGAGCTGCAGCAGCAGCTCCATCAGCTCCCCACAAACGGTGCATCGTGGTGTCTGGTCTGGGCCGTTCACCCAATTGGGATATCCGCCGAGCACGACCCCTCTGTTGCGTGAGTGGGGTTTCTCGCGGGCGTGGGTTAGCTCACTGGCGACTCGATCCACCACGTGCCAGTTCTCCCACGCCTGCCGAGCACCGGAGTTTCCGGGGACTCGGTCCCAGAGCGGGGGACGGTGCACCTCGAACCCAACGTCAGCAGGGAGCGATTGTTCGAGTCGTGGGGTCACGAATCGAGGCTCGAACTCTTGCCAGCGGTAGCCTTTGGAGGCATCCGGCTCCAGTCGGAGTTCGCATGCCTGGGAAGGCGAGAGCGACGGGTACGCCATCACCCGAAATCCTTCCCGCTCCTTGATTCCGTCCCGCGGCTTTTTGGGGTGCAGCGGGCCGCAGTCCCAGCAGTAGAAGAACGTGAAGAAGGCGATGCCGAGCGTGGGCGAGTGCCGAGCGTCTCGTACATGGTTCACCTGCGCAACGAAGCTCAGGAGATGGCCGCGGTCACAGAGGGGCCACCGTTCGCCACCGCGCCCCGTGGGCACGCCACCGAAGCGCGTGGCAAGCAGCGAGTCGTCGCGGGAGGAAGCTCCCGGCACCAGCATCGTGCGCTGGCGAATCAACGGACGTAGCCATCGACCGACCTCGTCCGCGCTGAGGGCATCGATTTTGTCGCTCCGGGCCTTGGACATGGGCGGTGAACGTAGCCTGCCGGGCAGACGGAGCGAAGGCGCGCGGGCAATTGCATCCAGCCCCAACCGTGAGTCGCGGACGGACATCCACTCGCTTCTAGCGCAGCGCCGCGAGGGCCGCGCCGACCTTCGCCACCGTCACCGACACGGGCGTCGTCACCTCCGGAGCGAAGATGGCCACGCGGAGCTCCTCGAAGGCCCAACGCAGCTCCTGCGCCGCCTCCTGGTCACGCGCGGTGGTGGACCTGGCGAGGAAGGTCTCCCACAGGGGGAGGAAGGGCGCGGCCTTGCCTGCGTCCTTGGCGGGGTTCGCCACCGCACGCGCCAGCCGTGCCTGGGCCGCGCGGAGGTAGCGCGAGTAGTGCAGCAGTCGTACGAGGGGAATCCACTCGATGAGGTTCGCGGGGAACAACTGCCCGAGCTGCGAGCGGATGTCCCGCACGGCCGCCGCGCCGCTCGGCCCCTTGGAGGCCGCCTTGAGTGCGGCGAGCGTCGCAGCGAGCTCCGAGGAGGTGACGACGACGGCGTTCGCCCAGTCCCGGGCCTCACGCTCGATGCGCGGTGAGCCCTCTTGGACCAGCGCCTCGAAGGCTGCCTTCGTGCGGGGCAGTGGCGCACCCGGTGCGAGCTTGAACGCATCGTCGACGCTGCGTGCGAGGACGAGCGCCTTGAAGGCGTCAGCCTTGCCCCGCGCGGGCGGCGCGCCGTCCAGGGTCGGGAAGGGGAGAGGCATGCGCGCGGCGCTGACGGCCACGTGTCCGCGCGCGGCGAGCATCAGGAGCCGGCGGACCCCCGTGCGCGTGGCCGCGTCGGCGGCGGCGGAGGTCTCGAGCAGCACCAGGTCCACGGCAGCGCCCCGGTCGACGAGCGCGGGATAGCTGCGGACCTCGAGCCCGCCGATCCGCCGGGTAACAAAGGGGGGCAGCTCGCCGAAGGTCCACGCCGTCAGCCCCTTGCGCTCCCAGTCCGAAGTCGGTGCCACGTTGCGCAGCGCCGCCCGTGCATGTCCCCCGTGCTGATCGAGCAGCGCGTTGGCGTCGCGGCTCCGCGCGAGCTCCTTTCCCCGCTCGTCGAGCACCCGGAGCGTGACGCGCAGGTACGGCACCACCGCATCCGCCCGGAAGGACTCCTCGGGCACGTCCACGCCGCACAGCCGTGACACCGCACGCGCGAGCGCGGGAATCATCGGCCCGCGGAAGGGCACCAGTTCCTTTTCGAGGCGGTCGACCAGGGCCGGCACCGGCCCCAGTTGCTTGCGCAGGGCGCGGGGAACCTGATCGAGCAGGGCGGTGAGCTTCTCCCTCTGCCACCCGGGGATGGTCCAGTCGAGCTCACCTGGGACGAGCTGCGCGAGCAGCAGCAGCGGCACGCTCAGGGTGATGCCGTCGTCATCGGCCGAGGGGTCGAAGGTGTACGTCACCGGTACGGACGCGCCGTGCAGGGTGATGGAGTCCGGGTAGTGCGCCGGGGACAGGCCCGGGTCGTGCGAGAGGGCATCCTCCATCGAGAGGATGAGCACGTCGGGGTCGGCCGCCTCGGCCTTGCGGCGCCAGGCCTCGAAGCCCGCTCCGTCCGTCACGTCCGCCGGGACGCGCTGGTCGAAGAACGTCAGCAGCGCCTCGCTGTCGAGCAGCTCGCTGCGCCGGGCCTTGTCCCGCAGGCGCGCCACGCGATCGAGCACCTCTTGGTTCTCCTCCTGGAACGCCCCCCGGGTGCGGTACTCGCCGCGCACCAGGGCATGCTCGAGGAACATCAGCCGTGCCCGGGCGGGGTCCATGCTGGACAGGGACACGGGGCGCTCCTTGAAGACCTGCAGCCCGAAGAGGGTCGCGTTCTCCTTCACGATGGCGCGCGCGGACTTCTCCGACCAGTGCGGTTCGGAGTAGCTGCGCTTGAGCAGGTGGGGGGCCGCCGACGCGAGCCACTCCGGTTCGAGCTTCGCCACCGTGCGCGCGAACAGCTGGGTCGTCTCCACGAGCTCGAACGCCATCGCCCAGGCAGGGGGCTTCTTCGAGAGCGCCGACGAGGGATGAACCATGAAGCGCGTCTGCTTCGCGCCCGTGTAGTGGCGCTGCTCCGGATTCCACTGGCCGATGCGGGACAGGAGCCCGGTGAGGAGCGCCTGGTGCAGGACGTCCCCGCGCGCCGGGGCGCCCCGGCCCTTGCGAGGCAGGCGCAGCTCGCGGACGGTCTCCTCGAGCTGGCGCTGGACGTCCCGCCATTCGCGCACCCGCAGGAAGGACAGGAAGTTGTCCCGGCACACGCGCCGCAGATGGGACGTCCCGCGCTCCTCGGCCTCGCGCACGAACGCCCACAGCTTGAGCAGCCCCGTGAAGTCCGAGTGCTCGTCACGGAAGCGCCGGTGCAGCTCGTCCGCCTTCTGCGCGAGCTCCCGTGGCCGCTCGCGCGGGTCCTGCAGGTTGAGCGCCGCGGCGACGATGAGCACCTCGTCCACGCACCCGTACTCGGCGCCGGCGAGAATCATCCGCGCGATGCGCGGGTCCACCGGGAAGCGCGCGAGCTGGTGCCCGAGCGGCGTCAAGGTGCGCTCCTTGCCCTCGATGGCCCCGAGCTCCTCGAGCACCCGCCAGCCCTCGGCGATGGCCCTCGGCTGGGGCGGGTCGAGGAAGGGGAAGTCCTCGACGTCACCGAGGCCGAGGGACTTCATCCGCAGGATGACCCCCGCGAGCCCGGTGCGTTTGATCTCCGGGTCGGTGAAGGCGGGCCGCGTGGTGAAGCTCACCTCGTCATAGAGGCGCACGCAGATGCCCTCGCGCACGCGGCCGCAGCGCCCCTTGCGCTGGTCGGCGCTGGCCTGGGAGACCGGCTCGATTTGCAGGCGCGTGGTGCCCGAGCGTGGGTCGTAGCGCGACAGGCGCGCCACCCCCGTGTCCACGACGTACACGATGCCCGGGATGGTGATCGACGTCTCCGCGACGTTGGTGGCGAGGATGACCCGTCGCTGGGGGATGGTGGCGAAGACGCGCGACTGCTCGGAGGCCGACAGGCGCGAATACAGGGGCTGCACCACCGTGCCGCGGAGCTCGCGCGCGTTCAGTGCATTCTCGGCCTCGCGGATCTCCCGCTCGCCAGGGAGGAACACGAGCACGTCCCCGTCCGGGTCGAGCGAGAGCACGTTCGCCACCGAATCGGCGACGGAGTCGGCGAGCTCGTCGTCCTCGGGGGGCGGCTCGTAGAGCACGTCCACCGGAAAGGTACGGCCCTCCACCTGGATGACGGGAGCGCCCCCGAAGAACTGCGAGAAGCGCTCGGTCTCGATGGTGGCCGAGCTCACCACCACCTTGAGGTCGGGGCGTCTGGGGAGGATGCGCTTGAGCCACCCGAGCAGGAAGTCGATGGTGAGGCTGCGCTCGTGGGCCTCGTCGAGCACGATGGTGTCGTAGCGGCTTAGCAGCGGGTCGCTGTGGATCTGCGCGAGCAGGACGCCGTCGGTCATGAACTTCACGGCCGTCCGCCGGGACGAGCGGTCCTCGAAGCGGATCTGGTAGCCGACGTCCGTGCCCAGCTCCGTGCCGAGCTCGCGTGCCACGCGCGCCGCCACGCTCGTCGCGGCGATACGCCGGGGCTGGGTGACGCCAATCTGGCGCGGGCGGCCGCGCCCCATGGCGAGCAGGATCTTCGGCAGCTGCGTCGTCTTCCCCGAGCCGGTGGCCCCCGCGACGATGACCACCCTGTCTCCTATACACATCT
>NZ_RAWF01000041.1:0-43914 GCF_003612075.1 Corallococcus sp. CA041A | reverse complement strand
TGATGCCCGTGGGCCCGGAGGATTTGGCCTACGTCATCTACACCTCCGGCAGCACCGGACGGCCCAAGGGCGTCGCTGTCCACCACCGCGCGTTGATGAACCTCGTCTCCTGGCACCAGCGCACCTACGCGCTGACGCCCAAGGACTCCACGGCCCTCACCGCGGGCGTCGCCTTCGACGCCTCCACCTGGGAGGTGTGGCCTTCCCTCGCCTCTGGCGCCAGCCTCGTCGTCCCGCCCGACGCCGTGCGTGCGGAGCCATCCCAACTGCTGCAATGGCTGGCACGCGAAGCCATCACCACCTGCTTCATGCCCACGCCTCTGGCCGAGGCCGTGCTGCGTGAGGAGTGGCCTCGCCCCATCGCCCTGCGCGCACTGCTGACGGGCGGAGACGCCCTGCACCACGGGCCACCTCCTTCAGTGCCCGCCGCCCTCTTCAACCACTACGGGCCCACCGAGAGCACTGTCGTCGCCACCTTCACCCCCGTCATGCGCGACGACGGCACGCGGCCCCCCATCGGCCGGCCCATCGCCAACACCCGCACCTACGTCCTCGACGCCAACCTTCAGCCGGTGCCCGTGGGTGTCCCCGGTGAGCTCTTCCTCGCCAGTGAGGGCCTCGCCTGGGGCTATCTGGGCCAGCCTGCGCTGAGCGCTGAGCGCTTCATCCCGCACCCCTTCTCCTCCACGCCGGGTGCCCGCCTCTACCGCACCGGTGACGTCGTGCGCTGGCGCGCCGACGGACAACTGGACTACCTCCAGCGGCTCGACTTCCAGGTGAAGGTGCGTGGTTTCCGAATCGAGCTGGGCGAAATCGAAGCCTCCCTCCTCGCTCACGCTTCCGTGCGCGAAGCCGTCGTCCTCGCTCGTGAGGACGTCCCCGGGGACAAGCGCCTCGTCGCCTATGTCGTAGGTGAGGCGCTCGATGTCTCCGTCCTCCGCGCCCACCTCAAGCAGCACCTGCCCGAGTACATGGTGCCCGCCGCCTTCGTCCCCCTGGACGCGTTGCCTCTCAACGCCAACGGCAAGGTGGATCGCAAGGCCCTCCCCGTCCCGGACGCTTCGCCGCTCGCGGACTTCGTCGCTCCTCGCGACGCCACCGAAGAGAAGCTCGCGGGCGTCTTCGCCCAGGTGCTGCGCGTGGAGCGCGTGGGCATCCACGACGACTTCTTCGCGCTCGGAGGCCACTCCCTGCTGGCCACCCAGCTCGTCTCTCGCATCCGCGCCACCTTCGATGCGGAGCTGCCTCTGCGCTCTCTCTTCGAAGCCCCTACCGTCGCCGCCCTTGCTGAGCGCCTGCGTACCGCCACGTCCGGCTCACGCCTGCCACCGCTCACCCGCGCCACCCACGACGGCCCGCCGCCACTGTCCTTCGCCCAGCAGCGCCTGTGGCTGCTGGACCAACTCCAGCCAGGCAGCGCCGCGTACAACATCCCCGCGGCCCTTCGCCTGAAGGGCCAGGTGGACATCGAATCCCTGCGCCGTGCGTTCGAAGCGCTGGTCGCCCGGCACGAGACGCTGCGCACCACGCTCGTCCAGCATCAGGGCCAGCCCGCGCAGCACATCCACGCGCCCACTGCGTGGACGATGCCTCTGCTCGACGTGTCCTCACTGCCCGAGCCCCAGCGGGAAGAAGAGGCGCGGCGCCTCGCGAACGTGGAGGCCCTGCGGCCCTTCGACCTGGAAGCCGGTCCGCTGCTGCGCACGTCCCTGGTGCACCTGGGCGATGCGGAGCACCTGCTCCTCGTGACGATGCACCACATCGTCTCTGACGGCTGGTCCATGGGCGTCCTCGTTCGTGAGCTCACGGCGCTCTATGCGGCGTTCGACGCGGATCAGGTGCCTGCCCTCGCGCCGTTGCCCGTGCAGTACGCGGACTTCGCCGTCTGGCAGCAGGCATGGCTCCAGGGCGAAACACTGGAGGCCCAGCTCGCCTACTGGAAGGAGAAACTCGCGGGTGCTCCCGCCGCGCTGGAGCTGCCCACGGACCGTCCGCGTCCGCCCGTGCAGTCGCATCGGGGTTCGACGGTCCCCTTGCGGCTCGCACGGCCCGTGTCCGATGCGCTCAAGGTCCTGGCCCAGCGTGAAGGCGCTACCCCCTTCATGCTGCTGCTGGCCGCCTTCCAGGTGCTCCTGTCGCGCTACTCCGGACAGGACGACATCAGCGTGGGCACGCCCATCGCCGGCCGCACGCAGGCGGAGACCGAAGGCCTCATCGGCTTCTTCATCAACACGCTGGTGTTGCGCGCCCGCGTCCAGCCGGAATCCACCTTCCGCGAGCTGCTGGCCCAGGTGCGAGGCACCACACTCGCCGCCTACGAGCACCAGCATCTGCCCTTCGAGAAGCTCGTCGAAGCGGTGCAGCCCGTGCGCGACCTGAGCCGCAGCGCGCTCTTCCAGGCGATGTTCGTCTTGCAGAACGCGCCCACCGAAGCCCTGAGCGTGCCGGGACTGTCGTTCGAACAGCTCCCGCTCGAATCGGCTTCGGCGAAGTTCGACCTGACGCTGACGCTGCAGGAGTCGCCCCAGGGCTTCATGGGCGTCCTGGAGTACAGCAGCGATCTCTTCGACGCATCGACCGCCCAGCGCATGGTGGGCCACTTCGGCGTCCTGCTGGAGGCCATTGCCGCTCAGCCGGGCTCGACACTCTCTCGCCTGCCGCTGCTCACCGCTCCGGAGCGACAGCAACTGCTCGTCGATTGGAACAGGACGGACGCGGAGTTCCCGCGCGACACCTGCTTCCACGAGGCCTTCACGGCCCAGGCCCTTCGCACGCCTGCGGCCCTGGCCGTCGTCTGCCTCGACCAGCAGCTCACCTTCCAGGAGCTGGACGCGCGCTCCAACCAACTGGCGCACCGGCTGGTGAAGCTGGGCGTCGGCCCCGACGTGCGCGTGGTGCTGTGCGTGGAGCGCTCCGTGGAGGCCCTCATCGGCATCCTTGGCATCCTCAAGGCCGGCGGCGCGTACGTGCCGCTCGACTCCCGCTATCCGCGCGAGTGGCTCGCCCACGTCCTCACGGATACCGGCGCGCCCGTGGTGCTCACCCAGCAGCGCTTGCGCGACGCCCTGCCGCCGCACACGGCGCACGTCGTCTGCCTTGACCTGGACGTGGCGGACTTCGACGGGGAATCCCGCGAAGCGCCCGGCGTGGCCGTGTCTTCCGAGCAACTCGCCTACGTCATCTACACGTCCGGCAGCACCGGCCGCCCCAAGGGCGTGATGATCCAGCACCGCTCCGTGATGAACCTGCGGCAGGGGCTGGCCACCACCGTGCACCAGGGCCGAAGCACGGCGGAGCGGGTCAGCGTCAACGCCCCGCTGTCCTTCGACGCCTCCGTCCAACAGCTCGTGCAGGTGCTCGACGGCCACACCCTCTGCATCGTCCCCGACGAGGCCCGCGCCGACGCCAGTGAGCTGGTGAAGCGCATCGGTCACGACGCGCTGGACGTCCTCGACTGCTCTCCCGCGCACCTGCGCCTGCTGGTGGATGAAGGCCTGTTGGAGAAGGACACCCTCCCCCGGCGCGCGCTGGTGGGCGGCGAGGCGGTGGATCCCGGCACCTGGAGCCGCCTGGCCCAGCACCCGCGTCTGCGCGCCTTCAACGTCTACGGCCCCACCGAGTGCACCGTCGACGCCACCGCCTGCGCCTTCGACGCCTCTCCCATTCCCACCATCGGCCGGCCCCTGCCCAACGTCCGTGCGTACGTGTTGGACAAGTCCCTGCGCCCGGTGCCCGTGGGCGTCGCGGGTGAGCTCTTCCTCGGCGGTGAAGGCGTGGCGCGCGGCTACCTCAACCGCCCCGACCTGACCGCGGACCGCTTCATTCCGGATGCCTTCACCTCCACGCCCGGTGCACGCCTCTACCGCACGGGCGACGTGGTGCGCTGGCGCGTGGACGGGATGCTCGACTACCTGGGCCGCGCCGACTTCCAGGTGAAGGTCCGCGGCTTCCGCATCGAGCTGGGTGAAATCGAGTCCACGCTCCTCAAGCATCCCCAGGTGCATGCCGCCGTGGTTCTGGCCCGCGAGGACATCCCCGGCGACAAGCGGCTCGTGGCCTACGTGGTGCCTGCGGAAGGCACGGACTCCGCACTGACGGCGGACGTCCTCAAGGACTGGCTCAAGCAGTTCCTGCCGGAGCACATGCGGCCCTCCACCTTCCTGGTGCTGGAGGCCCTGCCGCTCAACCCCAACGGCAAGGTGGACCGCAAGGCCCTGCCCGCGCCCCAGGGCACCGCGCTCGCCTCCACCTACGTCGCGCCGCGCACCGCCGCCGAGGAGCAGCTCGCCGCCCTCTTCACGCAGGTGCTGCGCGTGGAGCGCGTGGGCATCCACGACGACTTCTTCGCGCTCGGAGGCCACTCCCTGCTGGCCACCCAGCTCGTCTCTCGCATCCGCGCCGCCTTTCGCACGGAGCTGCCGTTGAGGGCCCTCTTCGAGGCCCCCACGGTCGCCGCGCTCGCCCAGCGCCTCCAGGTCCAGACGCCGAGTCTCCGCCTGCCCCCACTCACCCGGACGGCCGAAGAGGGGCCGCGGCCGCTGTCCTTCGCCCAGCAGCGCCTCTGGTTCCTGGATCAGCTCACTCCAGGAGATGCGTCGTACAACCTCCCGACGGCGCTCCGGCTGACGGGCCAGGTGGACGTGGAGTCCTTGCGCCGCGCCTTCGAGGCGCTCGTCACCCGTCACGACTCCCTGCGCACCACCTTCCGCGAGCACCAGGGACAGACCGTCCAGCACGTCCATGCGCCCGCTACGTGGGGCTTGCCGCTCGTGGACCTGTCCGCGCTGCCCGAGGCCCAGCGGGAAGCCGAAGCCCGGCGGAAGGTCGAAGAGGATGCGCACCAACCCTTCCACCTGGAAGCGGGGCCGCTGCTGCGCACCGCCCTCGTGCGGCTGGCGGCCGAGGAACACCTGCTCCTGGTGACGATGCATCACATCGTCTCCGACGGCTGGTCCATGGGCGTGCTCGTCCGGGAGCTGGTGACGTTCTACGAGGCCTTCACCCAGGGCATCGCGCCGGACCTGTCACCGCTGCCCGTGCAGTACGCGGACTTCGCGGCGTGGCAGCGCCAGTGGCTCCAGGGCGAAACGCTGGGGACCCAGCTCGCCTACTGGAAGCAGCAGCTCGCGGGGGCGCCCTCCGCGCTGGAATTGCTGACGGATCATCCGCGTCCGTCCATCCAGTCGCATGAAGGCGCGGCCCTCTCCATCCAGATTCCGAGGGAGACGTCCGAAGCCCTCAAGGCGCTGGCCGGACGCGAAGGCGCCACGCCCTTCATGGTTCTGCTCGCGGCGTACCAGGTCTTCCTGTCGCGCTACGCCGGCCAGGATGACATCAGCGTGGGTTCCCCCATCGCCGGACGCACCCAGGCGGAGACCGAGGGCCTCATCGGCTTCTTCGTCAACACGCTCGTCCTGCGCGCACGCGTGGAGCCGATGGCGACCTTCCGCGAGCTGCTGGCCCAGGTGCGAGGCACCACGCTCGCCGCCTACGAGCACCAGCACCTGCCCTTCGAGAAGCTCGTCGAAGCCGTGCAGCCCGCGCGCGACGCGAGCCGCAGCCCGCTGTTCCAGGTGATGTTCGCGCTGCAGAACGCGCCCACGGAGGAGCTGCGCGTCCCGGGCCTCGCCTTCCGGCAGGTGGCCGCAGAGGCGCGCTCCGCCAAGTTCGACCTCACCCTGACGTTGCAGGACTCGGCGCAGGGGTTCGTCGGGTGGCTGGAGTACAGTACCGCGTTGTTCAAGCAGGGCACGGTGGAGCGGATGGCCCGCCACCTGCGCACCCTGCTGGAGGCCGTGGCCTCAAGGCCCGAGCAGTCCGTGGCCGAGCTGACGCTGCTCTCTCGCGAGGAACGCCAGCGCATCCTCGTGGACTGGAACGACACGACCGCCGCCAGTCCCACGGACGTGCCCGTCCACGTCCACTTCGCCCGGCAGGTCCAACGCACTCCTGACGCAGTGGCCCTCGAACAGGGTGACGCCACGCTGACGTACGCGCAGCTCGAAGCCCGTGCCAACCAGCTCGCCCATCACCTGCGCGCGCTGGGCATCGTCCCGGGTGCGCGCGTCGGCGTCGCCATCGAGCGCTCGTTCGAGCTGGTGACGGCGCTCCTCGCCATCCTCAAGGCGGGCGCCGCCTTCGTGCCCGTGGACCGCAATGCGCCCGTGGAGCGCATCGCCACCTTGCTGGAGGACGCGGACGTCGGCGTCGTCCTCACCCACCAGCCCTTCGCCTCCAAGCTGCCCGCTTCCGGCACTCGCGTCTGGCTGGACGCGCAGCAGGACGTCATCGCCGCACGGCCCACGCATGCGCTCGACGTCTCCGTGGAGGGAGAGTCTCTCGCCTACGTCATGTTCACCTCGGGCTCCACGGGGCGTCCCAAGGGCGTCTGCGTGCCGCACCGGGGCATCACCCGACTGGTGCTCGGCAGCACCTTCATGCGCTTCGGGCCGGATGAGGTCTGGCTCCAGTTCGCGCCCGTCGCCTTCGACGCCTCCACGCTGGAGATGTGGGGCGCGCTGCTGCATGGCGCGAAGCTCGTCCTCGCTCCGCCCCATGCGCTCTCCCTGGAGGAACTGGCCACGCAGCTTCGCCGCCACCGGGTGTCGGCGTTGTTCCTCACGACCGCGTTGTTCGAACAGATGGCCCTGCACCAGGGTGAAGTGCTCGCGGGCGTGAGTCAGCTGCTCACCGGCGGTGAGCTGATGCCCTGGGCTCGCTTGCGCGACCACCTGGCGCGGCTCCCCGATGACGCGACGCTGATGCACGCGTACGGCCCGACGGAGAACACGACCTTCTCCACCACGCTGCCGTTGCATCGGGGAGCGGTGGTGGAAGGTCCGGTGTCCATCGGCCGGCCCATCCCCAACTCCACCGCCTACGTCCTGGATGCCCACCTGCACCCGGTGCCCGTGGGCGTCGCGGGCGAGGTGTACGTCGGTGGCCCGGGCCTCGCCTGGGGCTACCTGCACCGCCCCGACCTGACCGCGGAGCGTTTCGTCCCCCACCCCTTCACTTCCATTCCGGGCGAGCGGCTCTACCGCACGGGCGACAAGGCCCGCTGGTTGGAAGACGGCACGCTCGACTTCCTGGGCCGCGTCGACTTCCAGGTGAAGGTGCGCGGCTTCCGCATCGAGCCAGGCGAAATCGAGACCGCCCTTCACGCGGCGCCAGGCGTCAACGAGGCGGTGGTCGTCGTCCGAGGTGTCGACACGGACAAGCGCCTCGTCGGCTACGTCACCGCGCACGACGGGCACGCCCTGGAGGCGGATGACCTCAAGGCCCACCTGCGCCGGCACCTGCCCGAGTACATGGTGCCGTCGGCCCTCGTGGTCCTGGAGGCCCTGCCCCTCAACGTCAACGGCAAGGTGGACCGCAAGGCCCTGCCCGAGCCGGAAGACACGTCGCGCTCTGTCGGATTCGTCGCGCCGCGCACCGCCACCGAGGAGCAGCTCGCGGCCCTCTTCGCCGAAGTGCTCCGCGTGGAGCGAGTGGGCATCCAGGACGACTTCTTCGCGCTCGGAGGCCACTCCCTGCTGGCCACGCAGCTCGTCTCACGCGTGCGGGCCACGTTCGCCGTGGAACTGCCCCTGCGAGCCCTCTTCGAAGCACCGACCGTCGAGGGCCTCGCGCCGAAGCTGGACGGAGACGGGGCCGCGACGCTCCGCGCACCGCCGCTGCGGCCCGTCGCGCGTGAAGGAGCCATTCCGCTCTCCTTCGCCCAGCAGCGCCTCTGGCTGTTGGATCAGCTCCAGCCGGGTGATGCGTCTTACAACATCCCCACGGCGCTGCGGCTGACGGGCCAGGTGGACGTGGAGTCGTTGCGCCGCGCCTTCGAGGCACTCGTCGCCCGCCACGAGTCCCTGCGCACCACGCTCTCCGCTGCGCACGAAGAGCCGTCGCAATGCATCCAGCCGCCCTCTGGCTGGGAGCTGCCCGTCATCGACCTGACGTCCCTCCCCGAATCGCAGCGTGAGGAGGAGGCCCGGCGCGCGGCGGCGACGGAGGCCCATCGTTCCTTCCGGCTCGCCACGGGCCCGCTGCTGCGCAGCACGTTGGTGCGGCTGAATGAAGCGGAGCACCTGCTGCTGGTGACGATGCATCACATCGTCTCCGACGGCTGGTCCATGGGTGTCCTCGTCCGCGAGCTGGCGGCCTTCTACGAAGCCTTCAGCGAGGGGAAGGCGCCCTCGCTCGCGCCGCTGCCGGTGCAGTACGCGGACTTCGCGATGTGGCAGCGCCAGTGGCTCCAGGGTGAAGCGCTGGACGCACAGCTGGGTTACTGGAAGCAGCAGCTCTCCGGGGCCCCCGCCGCGCTGGACCTGCCCACGGATCGCTCGCGGCCGCCCGTGCAGTCACACCGCGGTGCCACGCTGGACGTGCGCATCCCCACCCAGCTCTCCGAGTCCCTCAAGGCCCTGGCCCAACGCGAAGGCGCCACGCCCTTCATGCTGCTGCTGGCGGCCTTCCAGGTGCTCCTGTCGCGCTACTCGGCGCAGGACGACATCAGCGTGGGTTCGCCCATCGCGGGCCGCACCCAGGCGGAGACCGAAGGCCTCATCGGCTTCTTCGTCAACACCCTGGTCCTGCGCGCCCAGATGGATCCGCGCGCGACGTTCCGCGAGCTGCTGGCCCAGGTGCGAGGCACGACGCTCGCGGCCTACGACCATCAGCACCTGCCGTTCGAAAAGCTCGTGGAAGCCGTGCAGCCCACGCGCGACCTGAGCCGCAGCCCTCTGTTCCAGGCCATGTTCGTCCTGCAGAACACGCCCACCGAGACACTGCGTCTGCCGGGATTGTCCTTCCAGACCCTGCCGCTGGAGTCCCACTTCGCGAAGTTCGATCTCTCCCTCGGTCTGCGTGAAAACCGGAACGGATTCGCCGGCACGCTGGATTACGCAACGGACCTGTTCGACGCGGCGACCGTCCAGCGGATGGCCGGACACTTCGGTGTGTTGCTGGAAACCATCGCGAAGCAGCCGGACACGCGACTGGGCGACTTGCCGCTGCTCACGGACGCTGAGCGCCAGCAACTCCTCATCGAATGGAACCCGCCTGCCTCGCAGGTGCCTCGGGAGTCCAGCATCCCCGCGATGGTGGAAGCGCAGGTGCATCGCAGTCCGGATGGACTGGCCGTCATCACGCCGGAGCGGCAGCTGACGTACCGGGAGCTGGACGCGAAGGCGAACCAGCTCGCGCACCGGCTGCGCGGCCTGGGCGTCGGGCCCGAAGTCCGTGTCGGCCTCTGCGTCGATCGCACCGAGGACCTTGTCATCGGAGCACTCGGCATCCTCAAGGCTGGCGGCGCCTACGTGCCGCTGGACCCCAGCTACCCGCGTGAGCGCTTGGGCTGGCTGCTGGAGGACGCCCAGGGCCCTGCACTCGTCGCGCACTCCCATCTGCTTTCCGCTCTGCCCGAGACCACCGCCACGCCGGTGTGCCTCGACTCGGACGCGGAGCTACCCACGCAGCCGACGACGTCTCCGCTTGTGGACATCCACGCCGGCCACCTCGCCTACCTGATCTACACTTCCGGCAGCACCGGCCGTCCCAAGGGCGTCGCCATCTCCCACGGCAACGCCGTCTCCTTCCTCCACTGGGCCTTGGAGACCTTCTCGCCGGAGGAGTTGAAGGGGACGCTCGCTGCGACGAGCCTCAACTTCGACCTCTCCGTCTTCGAGCTCTTCGCGCCGCTCTCCAGTGGTGGTGCGGTGGTCGTGGCACGCAACGCCTTGCACCTGGCGGAGCTGCCTACGGCCTCCCACGTCACCCTCGTCAACACCGTACCCTCCGCCATGGCTCAGCTGCTGCGTCTGGGCGCGGTGCCGCCGAGCGTGCGCGTCATCAACCTCGCCGGTGAAGCCCTGCCGGAGACGCTGGCGAAGCAGGTCTACGCAGTGCCCACGGTTGAGAAGCTCTTCAACCTCTACGGGCCTTCCGAGGACACCACCTACTCCACTGCCTCCCTCGTCGGTCGGGACGAAGTGCCACTCATTGGCCGCCCGCTCCCCGCGACGCGTGCCTACGTGTTGGACGCGTCTCTCCAGCCGGTGCCCGTGGGTGTCGCAGGTGAGCTGTACCTCGCGGGTGAAGGCCAGGCTCGTGGCTACCTGCTTCGCCCGGAGCTCACCGCGGAGCGCTTCGTCCCCGAGCTCTTCGGGCCTCCCGGCGGCCGCATGTACCGCACGGGCGACCGCGTCCGTTACCGCCTCGACGGGCGCCTGGAGTACCTGGGCCGCATCGACTTCCAGGTGAAGGTGCGCGGCTTCCGCATCGAGCTGGGCGAAATCGAAGCCGCGCTCCGCCGCGCCCCGGGACTCAAGGACGTTGTCGTCGTCGCCAAGGGTGAGGCCGCCGACAAGCGCCTCGTCGCCTACGTCACGCCCAAGGCCGAGGCCTCCCTGGAGGTCGAGTCCCTCAGGGCCCACCTGCGCCAGTGCCTCCCCGAGTACATGGTGCCCGCCGCCTTCGTCGTCCTTCTCTCCCTGCCCCTCAACTCCAATGGCAAGGTGGACCGCAAGGCCCTGCCGGAGCCGGAGGCGCAGCAGGCAGGCAGCACCTACGAAGCACCGCGCACGCTCACCGAGGAGCAGCTCGCGAACCTCTTCGCCGAAGTCCTCCGCATGGAGCGAGTCGGTGTGCGGGACGACTTCTTCGCCATGGGAGGCCACTCCCTGCTGGCCACCCAGCTCGTCTCGCGCGTGCGGGCCACGTTCGAGGTAGAGCTGCCGCTGCGGGCCCTCTTTGAAGCCCCCACCGTTGAAGCGCTCGCACCGAAGCTCGCGGGCGCCCGGTCCGCCGCGCTCCGTGCACCTCCGCTGCAGCCTTCGCCGCGCGAAGGCGTCATTCCGCTGTCCTTCGCCCAGCAGCGACTCTGGCTGTTGGATCAACTCCAGCCGGGAGACATCTCCTACAACATCCCCACCGCCCTGCGGCTGACGGGACAGGTGGACCTGGAGTCCTTGCGCCGCGCATTCGAGGCGTTGGTGGACCGCCACGAATCGCTGCGCACCACGCTCTCCGCGGCGCACGAAGAGCCGTCGCAATGCATCCAGCCTCCCTCCGGTTGGGAGCTGCCCGTCATCGACCTGACGTCCCTCCCCGAGTCGCAGCGTGAGGAGGAGGCCCAGCGCGCTGCGGCCACGGAAGCCCTGCGTGCCTTCGACCTCTCCACGGGCCCGTTGCTGCGCAGCACGCTGGTGCGGCTGGGACAGGATTCGCACCTGTTGCTGGTGACGATGCACCACATCGTCTCCGACGGCTGGTCCTTGGGCGTCCTCGTCCGGGAAGTGGCGGCCTGCTACGAAGCCTTCAGCACCGGCCGCGCTCCCGTCCTCCCGCCACTGCCCGTGCAGTACGCGGACTTCGCCATGTGGCAGCGAGGCTGGCTCCAGGGTGAGTCCCTGGACGCGCAGCTGGGCTACTGGAAGCAGCAGCTCGCGGAGGCTCCGTCCGCGCTGGACCTGCCCACGGACCACCCGCGTCCGCCGGTGCAGTCTCGTCGGGGCGCCACGGTGGACGTGCGCATCCCGTTGGAGGTCTCCCAGGCCCTGAAGGCCCTGGCCCGGGATGAAGGCGCCACGCCCTTCATGCTGCTGCTCGCGGCCTGGCAGCTGCTCCTGTCTCGCTACTCCACGCAGGACGACATCAGCGTGGGCACGCCCATCGCGGGCCGCACGCAGGCGGAGACCGAGGGCCTCATCGGCTTCTTCGTCAACACGCTGGTGCTACGCGCCCACGTGCAGCCGCAGGACTCGTTCCGACAGCTGCTCTCCCAGGTGCGCGGTACGACGCTCGCGGCCTACGAGCACCAGCACCTGCCCTTCGAGAAGCTGGTGGAGGTCCTCCAGCCCGCGCGAGACCTGAGCCGTAGCGCGCTCTTCCAGGCGATGTTCTCCCTGCAGAACACGCCCATGGAGACGCTCCGACTGCCTGGACTCTCCTTCCAGACCGTCCCGGTGGACACGCGGTCCTCCAAGTTCGACCTCACGCTGACGTTGCAGGAGTCGCCCCAGGGCTTCGGCGGAACATTGACGTACGCCACGGACCTCTTCGATGCGTCCACCATTCAGCGCATGGCGGGCCACCTGGGCGTGTTGCTGGAGGCCATCGCCGCCCAGCCGGACGCGACGCTCGCGAGCCTGCCGCTACTCACCGCTCCGGAGCGGCAGCGGCTCCTCGTGGATTGGAATGGCCCCAGCGCTGAGTTCCCTCGCGACCTCTGCCTCCATGACGCCTTCAGCGCCCAGGCACTCCGCACGCCTGACGCGCTGGCCGTCATCTGCCGCGAGGAACAGCTCACCTTCCGTGAGTTGGACACGCGCGCCAATCAGCTTGCGCACCGGCTGGTGAAGCTGGGCGTCGGCCCCGACGTGCGCGTCGTGCTCTGCGTGGAGCGCTCCGTGGAGGCCCTCGTCGGCATCCTCGGCACTCTCAAGGCCGGTGGCGCCTACGTCCCCATCGACCCCAGCTACCCGCGTGACTGGCTCGCCCACGTCCTCCAGGACACCGGCGCTCCCGTCGTCCTCACCCAGCAGCGCCTGCGCGACTCGCTTCCTCCTCACTCCGCGCACACCCTCTGCCTGGACTCCGACTCCGCGGACCTCTCACGTGAGCCCGCGCACGCGCCTGTGACGCATGTCACGCCGGAGCACCTCGCCTACATCATCTACACCTCCGGCAGCACCGGCCGCCCCAAGGGCGTGATGATTCAGCACCGCTCCGTGCTCAATCTTCGCGTCGCTCTCGCCGCCACCGTGCACGCGGACGCACGGCCAGGGGAGCGCGTCAGCGTCAACGCGCCGCTGTCCTTCGATGCCTCCGTCAAGCAGCTCATCCAGGTGCTCGACGGCCACACCCTCTGCATCGTCCCAGACGAGGCGCGCGCCGACGTCGGTGAGCTGGTGAAGCGCATCGGTCACGACGCGCTGGACGTCCTCGACTGCTCTCCCGCCCACCTGCGCCTGCTGGTGGATGAAGGCCTGCTTGAGCGCAAGGCCATCCCCCACCGCGTCCTCGTGGGCGGTGAAGCCGTGGACCCCGCCACCTGGCGCCACCTCGCCCAGGCCCCTCGCCCGCGCGTCTTCAACGTCTACGGCCCCACCGAGTGCACCGTCGACGCCACCGCCTGCGCCTTCGATGCGTCTCCGACTCCCACCATCGGCAGGCCCCTGCCCAACGTCCGCGTCTATGTGCTCGACCGCACGTTGCGCCCCGTGCCCGCGGGCGTCGCCGGGGAGCTCTTCATCGGCGGTGAGGGCGTCGCGCGCGGCTACCTCAATCGGCCGGAGCTGACCGCGGACCGCTTCATCCCGGATGCCTTCTCCTCCACGCCCGGTGCACGCCTCTACCGCACGGGCGACGTGGTGCGCTGGCGCGCGGACGGGATGCTCGACTACCTGGGCCGCGCCGACTTCCAGGTGAAGGTGCGTGGCTTCCGCATCGAGCTGGGTGAGGTCGAAGCCGCGCTCCTCAAGCATCCCCAGGTGCACGCCGCCGTGGTGCTGGCGCGCGAGGATGTGCCCGGCGACAAGCGGCTCGTCGCCTACGTGGTGCCTCCGGAAGGCACGGAGTCCGCGCCCACGCCCGAGTCCCTCAAGGACTGGCTCAAGCAGCTCCTGCCCGAGCACATGCGCCCCTCCGCGCTCCTCGTGCTGGAAGCGCTGCCGCTCAACACCAACGGCAAGGTGGACCGCAAGGCCCTGCCCGCCCCCCAGAGCGGCGCACTCGCCTCCAGCTACGTCGCCCCGCGCACTCCCACCGAGGAGAAGCTCGCGTCCATCTGGGCAGGAGTCCTACGCCTGCCTCAGGTGGGCGTGACGGATTCCTTCTTCGAACTGGGCGGGCACTCACTGCTGGCTACCCAGGTCGTGTCGCGCGTGCGCGCCGGGTTCAACGTGGAGCTCCCGCTGCGTGCCCTCTTCGAGTCCCCCACCGTGGAAGCACTCGCGGTTCGCCTCTCGGGACTCACCCGCACGAGCACTTCGCCGCTCACCCGCGTCTCGCATGACGGTCCGCTGCCGCTGTCCTTCGCCCAGCAGCGGATGTGGCTCATTGATCAGCTCGAACCGGGCAGCCCCCTCTACAACATGCCCGTCGCCGTCCGGCTGGAGGGCCACCTGCGCGCGGACATGCTCGATCGCGCGCTGCAGGAAGTCGTGCGCCGACACGACGCCCTGCGCACCACCTTCACCCAGGTGGCCGGAGAGCCGGTCCAGCGCATCCACTCCGACAGTCCGGTGCCCCTGGGGCTCGTGGACCTCTCGGATCTGCCGGAGGCGCAGCGCGAGCCCGAGACGCGGGACCGAGTGGACGCGGAGATGCGCCGGCCCTTCGACCTGCGCACCGGTCCGCTCATCCGCACGCTGCTCTTCAAGCTTTCCGAGCGTGAGCACATCCTCGTCGTCACGATGCATCACATCGTCTCCGACGGCTGGTCGCTGGGTGTGCTCGTGCGGGAAGTCACCGCCCTCTACGCGGCCTTCTCCGCTGGGCTGCCGTCGCCCCTGCCTGCGCTCTCCGTGCAGTACGCGGACTACGCGGACTGGCAGCGCCGCACGCTTTCGGGTGAGACGCTGCGTCAGGAGATGGCCTACTGGGAGGGGAAGCTCTCCGGTGCGCCAGCCGTGCTGGAGTTGCCCACCGACTTCCCCCGCCCGGCCGTCCGGAGCACCGCGGGTGCGACCCTCGGCTTCACCCTGTCGCGTGAGTTGACGGAAGCCCTGCGGAGCCTGGGCCACCGTGAAGGCGGTTCGCTCTTCATGGTGCTGCTCGCCGCCTGGCAGGGCCTGATGTCGCGCTACACGGGCCAGCAGGACCTCAGCGTGGGCTCGCCCATCGCGGGCCGCACGCGCGCGGAGACGGAAGGCCTCATCGGCTTCTTCGTCAACACCCTCGTCCTGCGCGCGAAGGTGGACGAAGGCCAGTCCTTCCAGGCGCTGCTCCAGCAGGTGCGCGCCACGGTGCTGGAGGCCTACGAGCACCAGGAGGTGCCCTTCGAGAAGCTGGTGGAGGTCCTGCAGCCGACGCGCAGCCTCAGCCACACGCCGCTGTTCCAGACGCTGCTCGCGCTCCAGAACGTGCCCACGGAGCACGTGCATCTGCCGGACCTCCGGCTGCGAAGGCTGGAGGCCACCCACTCGACGTCGAAGTTCGACGTGAGCGTCTTCTTCACGGAGACGTCCGAAGGGCTGCTAGGCACGCTGGAGTACAGCACCGCCCTCTTCAAGCAGAGCACCGTGGAGCGGATGGCCCGCCACCTGCGCACGCTGCTGGAGGCCGTGGCCGCGAAGCCCGAGCAGCCCATGGCCCACCTGCCGCTCCTCTCCAACGACGAGCGCCAGCGCCTCCTCGTGGAGTGGAACGACACGGGCGTCACCAGCCCGACGGAGGTTCCCGTCCACGTCCACTTCGCCCGGCATGCCCAGCGCACGCCCGACGCAGTGGCCCTGGTGCTGGGCGACGTGACACTGACGTATGGGCAGCTGGACGCACGCGCGAACCAACTGGCGTGGCACCTGCGCGCCCTGGGCATCGCCCCGGGTGCGCGCGTGGGCCTCGCCGTCGAGCGTTCCTTCGACCTGGTGACGGCGCTCCTCGCCATCCTCAAGGTGGGCGCGGCCTTCGTCCCCGTGGACCGCAATGCTCCCGTGGAACGCATCGCCATGCTGCTGGAGGACGCGGACGTCGGAGTGGTGGTCACGCATCAGCCCTTCGCTTCGTTGCTCCCTGCCACCGGCACCCGCGTCTGGATGGACTCCCAGTCCGAGGAGATCGCCGCGCGGCCCACGCATGCGCCCGACGTTGGCGTGGACGGCGAAGCCCTGGCCTACGTCATGTTCACCTCGGGCTCCACGGGCCGTCCCAAGGGCGTCTGCGTGCCTCACCGGGGCATCACCCGCCTGGTGCTCGGCAACACCTTCATGCGCTTCGCGCCCGACGAAGTCTGGCTCCAGTTCGCACCTGTTGCTTTCGATGCCTCCACGCTCGAAATCTGGGGCGCGCTGCTGCACGGCGCGAAGCTCGTCCTCGCTCCGCCGCACTCCCTCTCCCTGGAGGAACTGGCCGCCCAGCTGCGCCACCACCGCGTGACGTCCCTGTGGCTCACCGCCGCCCTCTTCGAGCAGATGGCCCTGCACCAGGGCGAAGCGCTCGCGGGCGTGCGCCAGGTCCTCGCCGGTGGCGATGTGCTGCCCGCCGCCCGTGTGCGCGAACACCTCGCGCGTCTTTCGGACGGTGCGACGTTCATCAACGGCTACGGCCCAACGGAGAACACCACCTTCTCCACCACCTTCTCCATGCAGCACGGCACGCGCGTGGAAGGAGCCATCCCCATTGGCCGGCCCCTCTCCAACTCCACTGTCTACGTGCTCGACGCGCACCTGCACCCGGTGCCCGTGGGCGTCGCGGGTGAGGTGTACGTCGGAGGCCACGGCCTGGCCTGGGGCTACCTGAATCGTCCCGAGCTGACCGCGGAACGCTTCTTCCCCCACCCCTTCGCGTCCACGCCGGGTGAGCGCCTCTACCGCACGGGCGACCAGGCCCGTTGGAGGGAGGACGGCACCATCGACTTCCTGGGCCGCGTCGACTTCCAGGTGAAGGTGCGTGGCTTCCGCATCGAGCTGGGCGAAGTCGAAGCAGCTCTGCGCTCCGCCGCCGGCGTCAACGAGGCCATCGTCGTGGCTCGGGGCGCCGACGCGGACAAGCGCCTTGTCGCCTACGTCACCGCGAGCGAAGGCCACTCGCTGGAAGCGGACACCCTCAAGGTAAGCCTCAAGCAGCGGCTGCCCGAGTACATGGTGCCGTCGGCCGTCGTGGTGCTGGACGCCCTGCCCCTCAACGCCAACGGCAAGGTGGACCGCAAGGCACTGCCGGAGCCCGACGCCCACGCCGTCGAGGCCCGGGACTTCGTCGCTCCCCGCGACGCGCTTGAAATGCAGCTCGCTCGCATCTGGGAGGACGTCCTCGGCGTCCGCTCCGTCGGCGTCCGCTCCAGCTTCTTCGAACTGGGCGGCCACTCCCTTCTCGCCGTGCGCATGCTCGCGTCCATCCGTGAGCGTCTCGGCCTGAGCCTCCCTCTGTCCGTCCTCTTCCAGCAGCCCACCATCGAGCAGCTCGCGCAGGTGCTCCGCGATGACTCACAGGACTGGACGCCCCTCGTCCCGCTGGAGCGCGGAGAGCCCGGGCACCGGCCGCTCTTCCTTGTCCACCCGGGCGGCGGCAACGTCCTCGCGTACTCGGAACTGGCGCGCCGCCTGGGGCCCTCGCTGCCCGTCTACGGCCTCCAGTCGCGTGGCCTCGACGGACGGCCCGTCGCCGAATCCATCGAGGAGATGGCCACCCTCTACATCGACGCCATCCGCACGGTGCAGCCTCACGGCCCCTACCAACTGGGAGGCTGGTCTCTCGGCGGCGTCATCGCCTACGAGATGGCCCGTCGCCTGCGCGAGGCCGGTGAAGCCGTGGACCTGCTCGCCCTCATCGATGCCCACGTCCACGGCCTGACGAAGCCCACTCAGGAAGCCACGCACCTCGACTCCGAGGCCCGCGCAAGGCTCGCCTTCGCCCATGCCACCGCCACCGCCTTCGGCCAGATGCTCTCCGTCCCGGACGAAGCCCTGGCACAGGGCGACGACGTGATGCTGGACCACCTGCTGCAGGAAGGACTCCGGGCGCGCATCCTCGACGCGCAGTCCGGCCCGGCCCAGCTGCGTGCCCTCTTCAACGTCTTCCGGGCCAACCTCTTCGCCCACGAGAAGTACGTGCCCCAGCCGTACGACGGCACCGCCCTGCTCCTGAGCGCCAGCGAAGCCGCTGCCGATGTCCCGCGTCACCGCGGGTGGGAGCCCCTGGTGCGAGGCGGGCTGGAGGTGCACGACGTCGCCGGTGGCCACCACGAGCTGATGCAGGACCCGCACCTCGGGTCTGTCGTCGAGCGCCTGCGTGAGGCGCTCGCGCGGGTCTCCGGTACCGCGCCCCGGCAGTCCACGGGGAGCTGACTCAGGGGGTTGGAGTGAAGCGAGCCAGGGAGGAGACGCTGGGTGCAGGTCTCACCCCGGAGGACATCTGACGTCCTTCCCTCCCTGGCTTCGGGGAACCAGAACAATCCCGTAAATACTCGAATTCATTCGAGTGGGTGCTTATCCGCCCTCATGACAGGGACGTCTTAGGCGGAATAATCTCACTCATATGAATTTGACCCACCCTCGCGCTTCTTTGGGAAGAGCGGCGCAGGGAGTCAATCCGGCACCAGCAACACGCCCGAGTTTCGCGAGCGCCACGGCCTCCAGTGGTGCTCGTACGCAGTGGCGGCCCCCAGTGCGGAGTACACGAGATGAGCCACGAGCTGTCGAAGCGGATCGCCAACCTCTCACCGGAAAAGCGCGCCGAGTTGCTCAAGAAGGTGGCCGCGCAGAAGGCCATCGCGGGCAACTCCGTCCAAGGCCTCATCCGGGTGCAGGACCGCACGCGCCCGCTGCCGCTGTCCTTCGCGCAGCAGCGCCTCTGGTTCATTGATCAGCTTCAACCCGGCACCTCCCTCTTCAACGTGCCCATGGCGGTGCGTCTGGAGGGTGCGCTCGACGTGGCCGTGCTGGAGCGCGCGCTTCGCGAAGTCGTGCGCCGTCATGAGGTGCTTCGCACCGTCTTCCGCGAGGACGTCTCCGGCCCCGTGCAGGTGGTGTCCCCGGAGCCGATGCTCACCCTGGAGCGCAAGGACCTCACGGGCTCGCCGACGGAAGAAGCGTGGCGACTGGCGCGTGAAGCCGCGGCCCAGCCCTTCGACCTCGCGAAGGGCCCGCTGCTGCGCGCGCTGCTGCTGACGTCGGCACCGGGAGAGCACCTGCTCGTCGTGGTGGTCCACCACATCGTCTCCGACGGTTGGTCCATGACGCTGCTGGTGCGCGAAGTGGCGCTGCTCTACGGCGCGCTCGCGCGAGGACAGGCAGCGCCCCTGCCGCCGCTGGGCATCCAGTACGCGGACTTCGGCGTCTGGCAGCGCGAGTGGATGCAGGGCCCTCGGCTGGAGAAGCAGCTCGACTATTGGAAGCGGCAGCTGGCCGGAGTGCCCTCCGCGCTGGAGTTGCCCACCGACTTCCCCCGCCCCGCCACCCGCGACGGACGAGGCGCCCGGCATGACGTGCTGCTGCCGCGCGAATTGACGGACGCGCTCAAGGCCCTCGCCCAGCAGGAAGGCGCCTCTCTCTACATGGCGCTGCTGACGGGCTGGCAGATGCTGATGGCCCGCTACTCCGGCCAGGAGGACGTCACCGTCGGCTCTCCCATGGCCGGCCGCACGCGCGGGGAGGTGGAGAGCCTCATCGGCCTCTTCGTCAACGCCCAGGTGCTTCGCACGCGGGTGACGGACACGGCGTCCTTCCGCACGCTGCTGCGTCAGGTACGGGAGACGGTGCTGGGGGCGCAGGAGCACCAGGAGTTGCCCATCGAGCGCCTCGTGGAGGAGTTGAAGCCCGAGCGCATCCCGGGCCGTACTCCCTTCTTCCAGGTGATGCTCACCTACCAGGCCTCCTTCCGCGGCTCCGCCTCCGTTGAAGGCGTGAAGCTGGAGGCCCTGGAGCTCGACACCTTCTCCGCCAAGTTCGACCTCACCCTCCAGGTGCTGGAGACCGACGCCGGCCTCAAGGGCTACCTCGAGTACACCACCGACATCTTCACCGCCTCCACCGCCGCACGCATGGCCGAGCACCTGCGTGTGCTCCTTCAGGAGGCCGTCGCTCAGCCGGATCACCGCGTGTCGTCGCTGCAACTGCTCGCGGGAGCAGAGCGCCAGCAGATGCTGGTGGAGTGGAATGCGACGCGGGCACCCTTCCCCGAAGCGTGCATGCACTCGCTCTTCGAGGAGCAGGTGCGCCTCGCTCCGAACGCGGTGGCCGCTGTCTTCGAGGGGACGCAGCTGACGTACGCGCAGCTGGATGCGCGCGCCAATCAGCTTGCCCATGCCCTTCGCCGTCGCGGCGTGGGGCCCGAGGTCCGCGTTGCACTCAGTGTCGAGCGCTCCCTCGATGTCGTCATCGGTCTGCTTGGCATCCTGAGGGCCGGTGGTGCCTGGGTGCCCGTGGATCCGCTCCTGCCTCGTGAGCGTCTGGCCTTCATGCTGGAGGACAGCGCGGCCCAGGTGCTCGTCACTCAGCAGCCGCTCGTGGACCGCTTCCCCGAAGCACTGCATGCGCGCGCTCTCTGCCTGGACACCGAGCGCGAATCGCTGGCCGAGGAGCCGACGGATGCGCCCGTGACGGGCGTGACGCCCGCGAACATGGCGTACCTGCTCTACACCTCGGGCAGCACCGGTACGCCCAAGGGCACGGCGGTGGAGCACCGCAGCGTCGCCAACCTCGTCACCCACGAGGCGGTGGCCTACGGCATCGGTCCCGGCAGCCGCGTGTTGCAGTTCGCCAGCCTCAGCTTCGACCTCTCCGTGGAGGAGATTTTCACCACGCTCTGCAACGGAGCCACGCTGGTGCTCGCGCCGCTGGAGAAGCTGATGCCGGGCGCACCGCTGCCCGTGCTGCTGCGTGAGCAGGAGTTGAGTGTCGTCAGCCTCACCCCAGCGGCACTGGCAGCCACGTCGTCCGAGGGGCTGCCCAAGGTGCGCACCGTCATCTCCGGCGGCGAAGCCCTGCCCGCGGACGTCGTCGCGCGTTGGGCACCAGGACGGCGCCTGCTCAATACCTACGGCCCCACCGAAGCCACCGTCATCGCCACCTTCGGTGAGGTGGTGGCGGATGGTGAAGTGCCGTCCATCGGCAAGCCGCTGGCGAACGTGCGCGTCTATGTGTTGGACCCGCACGGACAGCCGGTGCCCGTGGGCGTGCGCGGTGAGTTGCACATCGGTGGCGTCGGCGTCGCGCGAGGCTATGCGGGACGCCCGGGCCTCACCGCCGAGCGCTTCATTCCGGACGCGTTCTCCTCCACTCCGGGCGCCCGTCTCTACCGCACGGGCGACGTGGTGCGCTGGCGGGCTGACGGACAGCTGGACTTCGTCGGCCGCATTGACGCCCAGGTGAAGGTGCGCGGCTTCCGCATCGAGCTGGGTGAGGTCGAGAACGCCCTGCGGGCCGCTCCCTCCGTGAAGGATGCCGTCGTGCTCGCCCGCGAGGATGCCCCGGGCGACAAGCGGTTGGTGGCCTATGTCGTCGGCGACGCCCTTGATGTCACGGCCCTGCGCGCGCACCTCAAGCAGCACCTGCCCGAGTACATGGTGCCCGCGGCCTTCGTCCCCCTGGAAGCGCTGCCCCTGACGTCCAACGGCAAGGTGGACCGCAAGGCTCTCCCTGCTCCGGACGTGAGCGCGCTTCGGGCTTCGCACGCCTACGAGGCTCCGGCGACCCCGCTGGAGGAGAAGCTCGCGGCTCTCTGGAGCGAAGTGCTTCGCGTGCCCACTGTCGGCCGCACGGACAACTTCTTCGAGCTGGGTGGCCACTCGCTGCTCGCCACGCAGTTGGTGGCCCGCGTGCGTGCGGCACTCGACGTGGAGTTGCCGCTTCGCGCCCTCTTCGAAGCCCCCACCATCGAGGCCCTCGCGCAGCGCCTCCAGCTCACGGCGACCGGCACGCGACTGCCGCCCCTCACCCGCATCGCGCACGAAGGCCCGCCCCCGCTGTCCTTCGCCCAGCAGCGCCTGTGGCTGTTGGATCAGCTCCAGCCAGGCAACGCCGCATACAACATCCCCGCCGCCCTCCGGCTGAAGGGCCACGTGGACGTCGAGTCCCTTCGTCGCGCCTTCGAGACCCTCGTCGCCCGGCATGAAACGCTGCGCACCACCTTTGTCGAGCACCAGGGCCAGCCCGCGCAGTGCATCCACGCGCCTTCGACGTGGACGCTCTCCCTGCTCGATGTGTCCTCGCTGCCCGAGCCTCAACGGCAGGAAGAAGCGCGTCGCCTCGCGAACCTCGAGGCCCACCGTCCCTTCGACCTGGAAGCGGGTCCGCTCCTTCGCACCTCCCTGGTGCGCCTGGGCGACGCGGAGCACCTGCTGCTGGTGACGATGCACCACATCGTCTCGGACGGCTGGTCCATGGGCGTCCTCGTCCGCGAGCTCACCGCCCTGTACGCGGCGCTCCACGCGGAGCAGGCGCCCACGCTCGCACTGCTGCCCGTGCAGTACTCGGATTTCGCCGTGTGGCAGCAGGGATGGCTCCAGGGCGAAACGCTGGAGACCCAGCTCGCCTACTGGAAGCAGCAGCTCGCGGGGGCTCCCGCCACGCTGGAGCTGCTCACGGACCGTCCGCGTCCGCCCGTGCAGTCGCACCGGGGCGCGACGGTTCCCGTGCGGCTCGCCTTGCCGCTGACCGAGGCCCTCAAGACCCTGGCCCGGCAAGAAGGCGCCACGCCTTTCATGCTGCTGCTCTCCGCCTTCCAGGTGCTCCTGTCGCGCTACTCCGGCCAGGACGACATCAGCGTGGGTTCTCCCATCGCCGGCCGCACCCAGGCCGAGACCGAAGGCCTCATCGGCTTCTTCGTCAACACGCTGGTGCTGCGCGCCCACGTGGATCCACGCGCGACCTTCCGGGAGCTGCTGGCGCAGGTGCGCGGCACGACGCTCGCGGCCTATGAGCACCAGCACCTGCCCTTCGAGAAGCTGGTGGAGGTCCTCCAGCCCGTGCGCGACCTGAGTCGCAGCGCGCTCTTCCAGGCGATGTTCACCCTGCAGAACGCGCCCATGGATGCGCTTCGCGTGCCGGGGCTGTCGTTCGAACAGCTCCCGCTCGAATCGAACTCCGCGAAGTTCGACCTGTCCCTGACGCTTCAGGACTCGCCTCAGGGCTTCATGGGCGTGCTGGAATACAGCAGCGACCTCTTCGACGCCGCCACCGTCCAGCGCATGGTGGGCCACCTGGACGTCCTGCTGGAGGCCATCGCCGAGCAGCCGGACTCGACGCTCGCGGGCCTGCCCTTGCTCACGGCTCCAGAGCGCCGGCAGCTCCTCGTGGACTGGACCAGGACGGACGCGGAGTTCCCTCGCGACACCTGCTTCCACGAGGCCTTCACGGCCCAGGCCCTTCGCACGCCTGAAGCCCTGGCCGTCGTCTGCCGCGACCAGCAGCTCACCTTCCAGGAGCTGGACGCGCGCTCCAACCAACTGGCGCACCGGCTGGTGAAGCTGGGCGTCGGCCCCGACGTGCGCGTGGTGCTGTGCGTGGAGCGCTCCGTGGAGGCCCTCGTCGGCATCCTGGGCATCCACAAAGCCGGCGGCGCCTATGTGCCCCTCGACTTCCGCTACCCGGGCGAGTGGCTCGCCCACGTCCTCACGGACACCGGCGCGCCCGTGGTGCTCACCCAGCAGCGCCTGCGCGACGTGCTTCCCCAGCACACCGCCCACGTCGTCCTCCTCGATCCGGATGCGGAGGAGCTCGCGGCCGAGTCCCGCGAAACCCCCGGCGTGGCCGTCTCCGCCGAGCACCTGGCGTACATCATCTACACCTCTGGCAGCACCGGCCGCCCCAAGGGCGTGATGATCCAGCACCGCTCCGTGATGAACCTGCGGCAGGGGCTGGCCACCACCGTGCACCAGGGCCGAAGCACGGCGGAGCGGGTCAGCGTCAACGCCCCACTGTCCTTCGACGCCTCCGTCCAGCAGCTCGTGCAGGTGCTCGACGGCCACACCCTCTGCATCGTCCCGGAAGAGGCCCGCTCGGATGCGGGTGAGCTGGTGAAGCGCATCGGGCAGGACGCGCTGGAGGTCCTCGACTGCTCTCCCGCGCACCTGCGCATGCTGATGGATGAAGGCCTGCTGGAGAAGGACGTCCTCCCCCGGCGCGCGCTGGTGGGCGGCGAGGCGGTGGATCCCGGCACCTGGAGCCGCCTGGCCCAGCATCCGCGTCTGCGCGCCTTCAACGTCTACGGCCCCACCGAGTGCACCGTCGACGCCACCGCCTGCGCCTTCGACGCCTCTGCGTCGCCCACCATCGGCCGGCCCCTGTCCAACGTCCGTGCTTACGTGTTGGACAAGTCCCTTCGCCCGGTGCCCGTGGGCGTCGCGGGTGAGCTCTTCCTCGGCGGTGAAGGCGTGGCCCGCGGCTACCTCAACCGCCCCGACCTGACGGCGGAGCGCTTCATCCCCGATGCCTTCTCCGCCATCCCGGGCGCGCGCCTCTACCGCACGGGCGACGTGGCGCGCTGGCGCGCGGACGGGATGCTCGACTACCTGGGCCGCGCCGACTTCCAGGTGAAGGTGCGTGGCTTCCGCATCGAGCTGGGTGAAGTCGAAGCCGCGCTCCTCAAGCATCCCCAGGTGCACGCCGCCGTGGTGCTGGCGCGCGAGGACATCCCCGGCGACAAGCGGCTCGTCGCCTACGTGGTGCCCACGGAAGGCACGGACTCCGCGCCGACGACGGACGTCCTCAAGGACTGGCTCAAGCAGCTCCTGCCGGAGCACATGCGGCCCTCCACCTTCCTGGTGCTGGAGGCCCTGCCGCTCAACGCCAACGGCAAGGTGGACCGCAAGGCCCTGCCCGCGCCCCAGGGCACCGCGCAGGCTTCCACCTATGTCGCGCCGCGCACTCCCACGGAAGAGCAGCTCGCGGCCCTCTTCGCGCAGGTGCTGCGCGTGGAGCGCGTGGGCATCCACGACGACTTCTTCGCCCTGGGCGGACACTCGCTGCTGGCCACCCAGTTCGTCTCCCGCGTGCGCGCCACCTTCCGCGTGGAGTTACCGCTCCGGGCCCTCTTCGAGGCGCCCACGGTGGCCGCGCTCGCCGAAGGCCTCCGGACACGGACACCCGGCCACCACCTGCCTCCACTCATCCGGGCTTCGGCGGACAGCCCGCGACCGCTGTCCTTTGCCCAGCAGCGCCTCTGGTTCCTGGATCAGCTCACGCCGGGAGACGCGTCGTACAACCTCCCCACGGCGCTGCGGCTGACGGGCCCGGTGGACGTGGAGTCATTGCGCCGCGCCTTCGAAGCGCTCGTCACCCGTCACGACTCCCTGCGCACCACCGTGCACGAAGTCCAGGGACAGGCCACCCAGCACGTCCACGCTCCGGCCACCTGGACCTTGCCGCTCATGGACCTGTCCGCGCTGCCCGACGCGCAGCGTGAAGCCGAAGCCTGGCGCAAGCTCGAGGAGGAGGCGCACCAGCCGTTCCATCTGGAAACGGGCCCGCTGCTGCGCACCGCGCTCGTGCGGCTGGCGGCTGAAGAGCACCTGTTGCTCGTGACGATGCACCACATCATCTCCGACGGCTGGTCCATGGGCGTGCTCGTGCGCGACCTGGTCGCCTTCTATGAAGCGTTCAGCGCCGGCCAGACGCCCGCGCTCGCCCCGCTGCCCGTGCAGTACGCGGACTTCGCGGAGCGGCAGCGCCAGTGGCTCCAGGGCGAAACGCTGGAGACCCAGCTCGCCTACTGGAAGCAGCAGCTCGCGGGGGCACCCGCCACCCTGGCGCTGCCCACGGATCATCCGCGCCCGTCCATCCAGTCACACGCGGGCACGTCCCTCGCAGTCCGCATTCCACGGGAGACGTCCGAAGCCCTCAAGGCGCTGGCCGCGCGAGAGGGGGCCACCCCCTTCATGGTGCTGCTCGCGGCCTGGCAGCTGTTCCTGGCGCGCTACTCCGGCCAGGACGACGTCAGCGTGGGCACGCCCATCGCCGGCCGGACCCAGGCGGAGACCGAGGGCCTCATCGGCTTCTTCGTCAACACGCTCGTCCTGCGCGCCCAGGTGAATCCACGCGCGACCTTCCGCGAGCTGCTCGCGCAGGTGCGCGGAACCACGCTCGCGGCGTTCGAGCATCAGCACCTGCCCTTCGAGAAGCTCGTCGAAGCCGTGCAGCCCGTGCGGGACGCGAGCCGCAGCCCGCTCTTCCAGGTGATGTTCGCGCTGCAGAACGCGCCCCTGGAAGACCTGCGCATCCCAGGCCTCACCTTCCGGCAAGTGGCCGCGGAATCGCGCTCCGCCAAGTTCGACCTCACCCTGACATTGCAGGACTCGGCGCAGGGCTTCGTGGGCTGGCTGGAGTACAGCACCGCCCTCTTCGAACGAAGCACGATGGAGCGGATGGCCAGCCACCTGCGCATCCTTCTGGAGGCCGTGGCCTCAAGGCCCGAGCAGTCCGTGGCCGGGCTGTCGCTGCTCTCCCGCGAGGAGCGACAGCGCATCCTCGTGGACTGGAACGACACCACCGTCGCCAGCCCCCTGGACGTCCCGGTCCACGTCCACTTCGCGCGGCAGGCCCTCAGCACGCCCGACGCGGTGGCCCTGGTGCTGGGGGAGGCGTCGCTGACGTACGCCCAGCTCGATGCCCGCGCCAACCAACTGGCCTGGCATCTGCGCGGCCTCGGCATCGTCCCGGGTGCGCGCGTGGGCCTCGCCATCGAGCGCTCGTTCGAGCTGGTGACGGCGATCCTCGCCATCCTCAAGGCGGGCGCCGCCTTCGTGCCCGTGGACCGCAATGCGCCGGTGGAGCGCATCGCGATGCTGCTGGAGGACGCGGATGTTGGCGTCGTCATCACCCATCAGCCCTTCGCCTCCAAGCTGCCCGCCTCCGGCACCCGCGTCTGGATAGATGCGCAGCAGGACGTCATCGCCGCACGGCCCACGCATGCGCTCGACGTCTCCGTGGAGGGCGAATCTCTCGCCTACGTCATGTTCACCTCGGGCTCCACGGGGCGTCCCAAGGGCGTCTGCGTGCCCCACCGAGGCATCACCCGCCTGGTGCTCGGCAGCACCTTCATGCGCTTCGGGCCGGATGAAGTCTGGCTCCAGTTCGCGCCCGTCGCCTTCGACGCCTCAACGCTCGAAATCTGGGGCGCGCTGCTGCACGGTGCGAAGCTCGTCCTCGCTCCGCCGCACTCCCTCTCCCTGGAGGAGCTGGTCGAGCAGCTTCGCCGCCACCGGGTGACGTCGCTGTGGCTCACCACCGCCCTCTTCGAGCAGATGGCCCTGCACCAGAGCGAAGCCTTGGCGGAGGTGCGCCAGGTCCTCACGGGCGGTGAGCTGATGCCCTGGGCGCGTCTGCGCGACCACCTGGCGCGGCTCCCCGAAGGCGCGACGCTGGTGCACGCCTACGGCCCGACGGAGAACACGACCTTCTCCACCACGCTGCCGTTGCATCGGGGGGCAGTGGTGGAAGGTCCGGTGTCCATCGGCCGGCCCATCCCCAACTCCACCGCCTACGTCCTGGATGCCCACCTGCACCCGGTGCCCGTGGGCGTCGCGGGCGAGGTGTACGTCGGGGGCCCGGGCCTCGCCTGGGGCTACCTGCACCGCTCCGACCTGACCGCGGAGCGCTTCGTCCCCCACCCCTTCGCCTCCATTCCGGGCGAGCGTCTCTACCGCACGGGCGACAAGGCCCGCTGGTTGGAGGACGGCACGCTCGACTTCCTGGGCCGCGTCGACTTCCAGGTGAAGGTGCGTGGCTTCCGCATCGAGCCAGGCGAAATCGAGACCGCCCTGCACGCGGCGCCAGGCGTCAACGAGGCGGTGGTCGTCGTCCGAGGTGTCGACACGGACAAGCGCCTCGTCGGCTACGTCACCGCGCACGAAGGGCACGCCCTGGAGGCGGATGACCTCAAGGCCCACCTGCGCCGGCACCTGCCCGAGTACATGGTGCCGTCGGCCCTCGTGGTCCTGGAGGCCCTGCCCCTCAACGTCAACGGCAAGGTGGACCGCAAGGCCCTGCCCGAGCCGGAAGACACGTCGCGCTCTGTCGGATTCGTCGCGCCGCGCAATGCAACCGAAGAGCAGCTCACGGCCCTCTTCGCCGAAGTGCTCCGCGTGGAGCGGGTGGGCATCCAGGACGACTTCTTCGCGCTCGGAGGCCACTCCCTGCTGGCCACGCAGCTCGTCTCGCGCGTACGCGCCGCGTTCGGCGTGGAGTTGCCGCTCCGCGGGTTCTTCGAAGCGCCCACGGTGGAGGCGCTCGCGGCGAAGTTCGACAGCGCCCATGGCTCCGGGCATTACCTGCCGCCGCTGCGGCCCGTCGCGCATGAAGGTGCCGTGCCGCTCTCGTTCGCGCAGCAGCGGCTCTGGTTCCTGGATCAGCTCACCCCGGGCGATGCGTCGTACAACATCCCCACGGCGCTGCGGCTGACGGGCCGCGTGGACGTGGAGTCCCTGCGCCGCGCCTTCGAAGCGCTGGTCGCCCGCCACGACTCCCTGCGCACCACCTTCCAGGAGCATCAGGGCCAGGCCACCCAGCACATCCATGCCCCCGGAGCATGGGCCCTGCCGCTCATGGACGTGTCCAGCCTGCCGGAAGCGCAGCGCGAAGCCGAGGCCCGGCGCCGGGTCGCGGAGGATGCCCGTCAGCCGTTCCGCCTGGAACACGGACCGCTCCTGCGCACGGCGCTCGTCCGGCTGGGCGAAGAGGAGCACCTGCTGCTGGTGACGATGCACCACATCGTCTCCGACGGCTGGTCCATGGGCGTGCTCGTGCGCGAGCTCGTGACGTTCTACGCGGCATTCACCCAGGGCACGGCGCCGGCCCTCAGCCCCCTGCCGGTGCAGTACGCGGACTTCGCGGCGTGGCAGCGTCAGTGGCTCCAGGGCGAAACGCTCGACGCGCAGCTGCGCTACTGGAAGCAGCAGCTCGCGGGCGCGCCCGCCGCGCTGGAGCTGCTGACGGATCATCCGCGTCCGTCCATCCAGTCCCACGCGGGCGCGGCCCTCACCGTCCAGCTTCCGCCCGAAACCAGCCAGGCCCTCAAGGCGCTGGCCCGGCGCGAGGGGGCCACCCCCTTCATGGTGCTGCTCGCGGGCTTCCAGCTCCTGTTGTCACGCTACGCAGGCCAGGACGACGTCAGCGTAGGCACGCCCATCGCAGGCCGCACCCAGGCGGAGACCGAGGGCCTCATCGGCTTCTTCGTCAACACGCTCGTCCTGCGCGCCCAGGTGAATCCACGCGCGACCTTCCGCGAGCTGCTCGCGCAGGTGCGCGGAACCACGCTCGCGGCGTTCGAGCATCAGCACCTGCCATTCGAGAAGCTCGTCGAAGCCGTGCAGTCCGTGCGGGACGCGAGCCGCAGCCCGCTCTTCCAGGTGATGTTCGCGCTGCAGAACGCGCCCACCGGGGACCTGCGAATCCCGGGCCTCACCTTCCAGCAGGTGGCCGCCGAAGCACGCTCCGCCAAGTTCGACCTCACCCTGACGTTGCAGGACTCGGCGCAGGGCTTCGTGGGCTGGCTGGAGTACAGCACCGCCCTCTTCGAACGAAGCACGATGGAGCGGATGGCCAGCCACCTGCGCATCCTGCTGGAGGCCGTGGCCTCAAGGCCCGAGCAGTCCGTGGCCGGGCTGTCGCTGCTCTCCCGTGAGGAGCGACAGCGCATCCTCGTGGACTGGAACGACACCACCGTCGCCAGCCCCCTGGACGTCCCGGTCCACGTCCACTTCGCGCGGCAGGCCCTCAGCACGCCCGACGCGGTGGCCCTGGTGCTGGGGGAGGCGTCGCTGACGTACGCCCAGCTCGATGCCCGCGCCAACCAACTGGCCTGGCATCTGCGCGGCCTCGGCATCGTGCCCGGCGCGCGCGTGGGCCTCGCCATCGAGCGCTCGTTCGAGATGGTGACGGCGCTCCTCGCCATCCTCAAGGCTGGCGCCGCCTTCGTTCCCGTGGACCGCAATGCGCCGGTGGAGCGCATCGCGATGCTGCTGGAGGACGCGGACGTTGGCGTCGTCCTCACCCACCAGCCCTTCGCCTCCAAGCTGCCCGCTTCCGGCACCCGCGTCTGGCTGGATGCGCAGCAGGACGTCATCGCCGCACGGCCCACGCATGCGCTCGACGTCTCCGTGGAGGGAGAGTCTCTCGCCTACGTCATGTTCACCTCGGGCTCCACGGGGCGTCCCAAGGGCGTCTGCGTGCCGCACCGGGGCATCACCCGCCTGGTGCTCGGCAGCACCTTCATGCGCTTCGGGCCGGATGAAGTCTGGCTCCAGGCTGCCCCGGTTGCCTTCGACGCCTCAACGCTCGAAATCTGGGGCGCGCTGCTGCACGGTGCGAAGCTCGTCCTCGCTCCGCCGCACGCACTCTCCCTGGAGGAGCTGGCCACGCAGCTTCGCCGCCACCGGGTGACGTCGCTGTGGCTCACCACCGCTCTCTTCGAGCAGATGGCCCTGCACCAGGGCGAAGCCTTGGCGGAGGTGCGCCAGGTCCTCACGGGCGGAGACGTGATGCCCTGGTCGCGCCTGCGCGCTCATCTCCCCCGCCTCGCCGAAGGGGCGACGCTGGTGCACGCCTACGGCCCGACGGAGAACACGACCTTCTCCACCACGCTGCCGTTGCACCGCCACACGCGCGTGGAGGGTCCCGTCTCCATTGGCCGTCCCATCCCGAACTCCACCGCCTATGTGTTCGATGCGAACCTCCATCCAGTGCCCGTGGGCGTCGCGGGCGAGGTGTACGTCGGTGGCCCGGGCCTCGCCTGGGGCTACCTGCACCGCCCCGACCTGACCGCGGAGCGCTTCGTCCCCCATCCCTTCGCTTCCATTCCGGGAGAGCGCCTCTACCGCACGGGCGACAAGGCCCGCTGGAGGGAGGACGGCACGCTCGACTTCCTGGGCCGCGTCGACTTCCAGGTGAAGGTGCGCGGCTTCCGCATCGAGCTGGGTGAAATCGAAGCCGCCCTGCGCGCATTCCCGGGCGTCAACGAGGCCGTCGTCATGGCCCGGGGCTCGGACGCGGACAAGCGCCTCATCGGCTATCTCACCGCGCACGAAGGCCACACCTTGGACGTGGAGGCGCTGCGGGCCCACCTGCGGCAGCGGCTGCCGGAGTACATGGTGCCTGCCTCGCTCCTGGTCCTGGAGGCCCTGCCCCTCAACGCCAACGGCAAGGTGGACCGCAAGGCCCTGCCCGAACCGGGGGACGCACCGCGCGCGGCCTCCTTCGTCGCGCCGCGCACCGCCACCGAAGAGCAGCTCGCGGCCCTCTTCGCGGAGGTGCTGCGCGTGGAGCGCGTGGGCCTCCACGACGACTTCTTCGCCCTCGGTGGCCACTCGCTGCTGGCCACCCAGCTCGTCTCGCGCGTGCGCGCCGCGTTCGGCGTGGAGCTGCCGCTGCGAGCCCTGTTCGGAGCGCCCACCGTCGAAGCCCTCGCGCCGAAGCTCGACGAGGCCCCGTCCTCCGCGCTTCGTGCTCCGCCGCTGAGGCCCGTGTCCCGCGAGGGGGCCCTGCCGCTCTCCTTCGCCCAGCAGCGCCTGTGGCTGTTGGATCAGCTCCAGCCGGGTGATTCGTCATACAACGTCCCCACCGCGCTGCGGCTGTCGGGCCGGGTGGACGTGGCGGCACTGCGAGGCGCCTTCGAGGCGCTCATCGCCCGCCACGAGTCCCTGCGCACCACGCTCGCCGCGTCCCACGAGGCGCCGTCGCAGCGAGTCCACACCTCCGTGGCGTGGGAGCTGCCCGTCGTCGACCTGAGCGCGCTGCCCCAGGAGCAGCGCGAGGAAGAAGCCTGGCGCATCGTGGCCGAGGAGGCCCGCCGTCCGTTCCAGCTCGCCACGGGACCGCTGCTGCGCGGGCTGCTGGTGCGCCTGGGAGCGGAGGAGCACGTGCTGCTGGTGACCATGCACCACGTCATCTCCGACGGCTGGTCCATGGGCGTCCTCGTGCGCGAGATGGCCGCCTTCTACGAGGCCTTCAGCACGGGCAGCACGCCGGCCCTCCCGCCGCTGCCGGTGCAGTACGCGGACTTCGCGACGTGGCAGCGCGACTGGCTCCAGGGAGAGGTCCTGGACGCGCAGCTGGCTCACTGGAAGCGGCGGTTGGCGGGTGTGCCGGCGGCGCTGGAGCTGCCCACGGACCGTCCCCGTCCGCCCGTGCAGACGCACCGGGGTGCCACGGTGGAGGTGCGGATTCCCGCCCCCCTCGTGGAGGCCCTCAAGGCCCTGGCCCAGCAGGAAGGCGCCACGCCCTTCATGGTGCTGCTGGCGGCCTACCAGGTGCTCCTGTCGCGCTACTCCGCGCAGGATGACATCAGCGTGGGTTCCCCCATCGCGGGCCGAACCCAGGCGGAGACCGAGGGCCTCATCGGCTTCTTCGTCAACACGCTCGTCCTGCGCGCCCACGTGGATCCGCGCAAGACGTTCCGGGCGCTGCTGGTCCAGGTGCGCGACACCACGCTCGCCGCCTTCGAGCACCAGCACCTGCCCTTCGAGAAGCTCGTGGAGGCCGTGCAGCCCACGCGCGACCTGAGCCGCAATCCGTTGTTCCAGGCCATGTTCGTCCTGCAGAACATGCCGGGCGAGGTGCTGCGCGTGCCGGGGCTGTCCATGCGGACGCTGCCGCTGGAGACCCGCTCCGCGAAGTTCGATCTCTCCCTGGGACTGAGGGAGGCCCCCACGGGCATCACGGGCACGCTGGAGTACGCGACGGACCTGTTCGACGCGGCGACCATCCAACGCATGGCCGGACACTTCGGCGTACTGCTGGAGGCCATCGCATCAGAGCCGAACACGAGGCTTGGCGACCTGCCCCTGCTCACCGACACGGAGCGCCAGCAGCTCCTCGTCGAGTGGAATCCGCCTGCCTCGCAGGCGCCGCGGGAGTCCAGCATCCCCGCGATGGTGGAGGCCCAGGTGCGCCGCACGCCGGATGCGCTGGCCGTCATCACGCCCGAGCGGCAGCTGACGTACCGGGAGCTGGACGCGAAGGCGAACCAGCTCGCGCACCGTCTGCGCGGACTTGGCGTCGGGCCCGAAGTCCGCGTCGGCCTGTGCGTCGAGCGCACCGAGGACCTTGTCATCGGAGCACTCGGCATCCTCAAGGCTGGCGGCGCCTACGTGCCGCTGGACCCCAGCTACCCGCGTGAGCGCTTGGGCTGGCTGCTGGAGGACGCCCAGGGCCCTGCACTCGTCGCGCACTCCCATCTGCTCTCGGCGTTGCCCGAAACCAGTGCCACGCCGGTGTGCCTCGACTCGGACGTGGAGCTGGCGAAGCAGCCGACGACGTCTCCGCTTGTGGACATCCACGCCGGACACCTCGCCTACCTCATCTACACTTCTGGCAGTACCGGCCGTCCCAAGGGCGTTGCCATCTCCCATGGCAACGCCGTCTCCTTCCTCCACTGGGCCTTGGAGACCTTCTCGCCGGAGGAGTTGAAGGGCACCCTCGCCGCGACGAGCCTCAACTTCGACCTCTCCGTCTTCGAGCTCTTCGCTCCGTTGAGCAGTGGTGGCGCAGTGGTGGTGGCACGCAACGCCTTGCACCTGGCGGAGCTGCCTACGGCCTCTCACGTCACCCTCGTCAACACCGTGCCCTCCGCCATGGCTCAGCTGCTGCGTCTGGGCGCGGTGCCGCCGAGCGTGCGCGTCATCAACCTCGCCGGTGAAGCCCTGCCGGAGACGCTGGCGAAGCAGGTCTACGCCGTCCCCACGGTGCAGAAGCTCTTCAACCTCTACGGGCCTTCCGAGGACACCACCTACTCCACCGCCTCTCTCGTCGGCCGTGACGAAGTGCCCCTCATCGGCCGCCCGCTACCCGCGACGCGCGCCTACGTGCTGGACGCCTCATTGCAGCCGGTGCCCGTGGGTGTCGCAGGTGAGCTGTACCTCGCGGGCGAAGGCCAGGCGCGCGGCTACCTGCTGCGCCCGGAACTCACCGCGGAGCGCTTCGTACCGGAGCCCTTCGGTCCTCCCGGCGGCCGCATGTACCGCACGGGCGACCGCGTCCGTTACCGCCTCGACGGGCGCCTGGAGTACCTGGGCCGCATCGATTTCCAGGTGAAGGTGCGTGGCTTCCGCATCGAGCTGGGCGAAATCGAAGCCGCGCTCCGCCGCGCCCCGGGACTCAAGGACGCCGTCGTCGTCGCCAAGGGTGAGGCCGCCGACAAGCGCCTCGTCGCCTACGTCACTCCCAAGGTGAATGCGTCGCTGGAGGTAGAAGCCCTCAAAACGCATCTGCGTCAGGGCCTCCCCGAGTACATGGTGCCCGCCACCTTCGTGGTGATGGACGCCCTGCCCCTCAACTCCAACGGCAAGGTCGACCGCAAGGCCCTGCCGGAGCCGGAGGCGCCCCAGTCCGGCAACACCTACGAAGCGCCTCGCACGGAAGCCGAAGCGAGGCTGGCCTCCATCTGGGCGGAAGTCCTGCGCCTGCCCCAGGTGGGCGTGAAGGACTCCTTCTTCGAGCTGGGCGGGCACTCGCTGCTGGCCACCCAGGTGGTGTCGCGCGTCCGCGCGGAGTTCAACGTGGAACTCCCCCTGCGCGCGCTCTTCGAGTCCCCCACGGTGGAGGCGCTCGCCGGGCGGCTGCACGGGACCGCCACCTCCCAGGCTCCGAAGCTCACCCGCGTCTCGCATGACGGTCCGCTGCCGCTGTCCTTCGCGCAGCAGCGACTGTGGCTGTTGGATCAGCTCCAGCCCGGGGACGCGTCGTACAACATCCCCACGGCGCTCCAGCTCTCGGGACACCTGGACATCGAGGCCCTGCGCCGTGCCTTCGAGGCGCTCGTCGCCCGTCACGACGCACTGCGCACCACCTTCCACGAGCATCAGGACCAGCCCATCCAGACCGTCCGCGCGCCCAGCGGTTGGACGCTGCCGCTCGTGGACCTCTCAACCCGGCCTGAGACGCTGCGGGAAGACGAGGCGCGCAGGCTGGCCAACGCGGAAGCGCGGAAGCCGTTCGACCTCGCCAGGGGACCGCTGCTGCGCAGCACGTTGGTGCGGCTGACCGAGGACTCACATCTGTTGCTCGTGACGATGCACCACATCGTCTCCGACGGCTGGTCCATGGGTGTGCTCGTCCGCGAGCTCATCTCGCTGTACGCCGCGTTCCATGACGGCAAGGAGACTTTCCTCACGCCGCTGCCCGTGCAGTACGCGGACTTCGCGGCCTGGCAACGGAACTGGCTCCAGGGTGAGGCACTGGACGCGCAGATCCACTACTGGAAGCAGCAGCTCTCCGGAGCTCCCGCCGCGCTGGAGCTGCCCACGGACCGCCCGCGACCGCCCGTGCAGTCCCACCGGGGCGCAACGGTGGACGTGCGCATCCCCTCAGAGGTCTCTCACGCGCTCAAGGCCCTGGCACAGCGGGAAGGTGCCACGCCGTTCATGACGTTGCTCGCGGCGTTCCAGGTGCTCCTGTCGCGCTACTCCGCGCAGGATGACATCAGCGTGGGTTCCCCCATCGCGGGCCGCACCCAGGCGGAGACCGAAGGCCTCATCGGCTTCTTCGTCAACACGCTCGTCTTGCGCGCCCACTTGAGCCCGCGCGCGACGTTCCGCGAGCTGTTGGCCCAGGTGCGAGGCACGACCTTCGCGGCCTTCGAACACCAGCACCTGCCCTTCGAGAAGCTCGTGGAGGCCGTGCAGCCCACGCGCGACCTGAGCCGCAGCCCGCTCTTCCAGGCCATGTTCGTCCTGCAGAACACGCCCACCGAGGCGCTGCGTCTGCCGGGACTGTCCTTCCAGGCCCTGCCGCTGGAAGCACACTTCGCCAAGTTCGACCTCTCCTTGGGTCTGCGTGAAGGCCGGGACGGATTCGTCGGTTCATTCGACTTCGCGACGGACCTGTTCGATGCCGAGACCATCCAGCGCATGGCCGGGCACTTCGGCGTGTTGCTGGAGGCCATCGCGAAGAAGCCGGACACCCGACTGGTTGACCTGCCTCTGCTCAAGGATGCTGAGCGCCAGCAACTCCTCGTCGAGTGGAATCCGCCTGCCTCGCAGGTGCCGCGCGAACTCAGCATCCCCGCGATGGTGGAGGCCCAGGTGCGTCGCACGCCGGATGCGCTGGCCGTCATCACGCCCGAGCGGCAGTTGACGTACCGGGAGCTGGACGCGAAGGCGAACCAGCTCGCGCACCGTCTGCGCGGACTTGGCGTCGGGCCCGAAGTCCGCGTCGGCCTGTGCGTCGAGCGCACCGAGGACCTCGTCATCGGCGCTCTCGGCATCCTCAAGGCCGGTGGCGCCTACGTGCCGCTGGACCCCAGCTACCCGCGTGAGCGCCTGGGCTGGCTGCTGGAGGACGCCCAGGGCCCTGCACTCGTCGCGCACTCCCATCTGCTCTCAGCGCTTCCGGAGACATCCGCCACGCCGGTGTGCCTCGACTCGGACGCGGAGCTGGCGAAACAGCCGACGACGGCTCCGCTTGTGGACATCCACGCCGGACACCTCGCCTACCTCATCTACACCTCCGGCAGCACAGGCCGTCCCAAGGGCGTCGCCATCTCCCATGGCAACGCCGTCTCCTTCCTCCACTGGGCCTTGACTACATTCTCGCCGGAGGAGTTGAAGGGCACCCTCGCCGCGACGAGCCTCAACTTCGACCTCTCCGTCTTCGAGCTCTTCGCGCCGCTCTCCAGTGGTGGCGCGGTGGTCGTGGCACGCAACGCACTCCACCTGGCGGAGCTGCCCACCGCTTCCCACGTCACCCTCGTCAACACCGTGCCCTCCGCCATGGCGCAGCTGCTGCGCCTGGGCGCGGTGCCGCCTTCCGTGCGCGTCGTCAACCTCGCCGGTGAAGCCCTCCCGGAGACGTTGGCGAAGCAGGTCTACGCAGTGCCCACGGTGCAGAAGCTCTTCAACCTCTACGGCCCGTCCGAGGACACCACCTACTCCACCGCCTCTCTCGTCGGTCGTGACGAGGTGCCCCTCATCGGCCGCCCGCTACCCGCGACACGGGCCTACGTGCTGGACGCTTCGCTGCAACCGGTGCCCGTGGGCGTCGCAGGCGAGCTGTACCTCGCGGGCGAAGGCCAGGCTCGTGGCTACCTGCTGCGTCCGGAGCTCACCGCGGAGCGCTTCCTGCCCGAGCCTTACGGTCCTCCCGGCGGCCGCATGTACCGTACGGGCGACCGCGTCCGTTATCGCCTCGACGGGCGCCTGGAGTACCTCGGCCGCATCGACTTCCAGGTGAAGGTGCGCGGCTTCCGCATCGAACTGGGCGAAATCGAAGCCGCGCTCCGCCGCGCCCCGGGCCTCAAGGACGCCGTCGTCGTCGCGAAGGGTGAGGCCGCCGACAAGCGCCTCGTCGCCTACGTCACTCCCAAGGCTGAGACCTCCCTGGAAGTGGAGGCCCTCAAGGCCCATCTGCGTCAGGGACTCCCCGAGTACATGGTGCCCGCCACCTTCGTGGTGCTCGACGCCCTGCCCCTCAACTCCAACGGCAAGGTCGACCGCAAGGCCCTGCCGGAGCCGGAGGCTCCTCAGTCCGGCAACACCTACGAAGCGCCTCGCACGGAAGCCGAAGCGAAGCTGGCCTCCATCTGGGCGGAAGTCCTGCGCCTGCCCCAGGTGGGCGTGAAAGACTCCTTCTTCGAACTGGGCGGGCACTCGCTGCTGGCCACCCAGGTGGTGTCGCGCGTGCGCACGGACCTGGGCGTGGAGCTGCCCCTCCGCGCCCTCTTCGAGTCCCCCACGGTGGAAGCCCTGGCCGCGCGGCTGCACGGAAGCGCCACCTCCCAGGCTCCGAAGCTCACCCGAACCCCGCACGACGGCCCGCTGCCTCTGTCCTTCGCGCAGCAGCGGCTGTGGTTGCTGGATCAGCTCCAGCCCGAGGATGCGTCCTACAATCTCCCGGTCGCGCTCCAGCTCTCGGGCCACCTGGACGTGGAAGCCCTGCGCCGTGCCTTCGAGGCACTCGTCGCCCGTCACGAGGCCCTGCGCACCACCTTCCATGAACATCAGGGGCAGCCCACGCAGCGGATCCAGGCTCCGGCGGCATGGACGCTGCCGCTCATGGACCTCTCTTCGTTGCCCGAAGAGGAGCGGGAGAAGGAGGCTCGGAAGCTGGCCGACGAGGAGGCCCGGCGACCCTTCCGCCTCGCCACGGGTCCCCTGCTGCGCAGTGCGCTGGTGCGGCTGACCGAGGACTCACATCTGTTGCTCGTGACGATGCATCACATCGTCTCCGACGGCTGGTCCATGGGCGTGCTCGTCCGCGAACTCATCTCGCTGTACTCCGCGTTCCATGACGGCAAGGAGCCCGGCCTCACGCCGCTGCCCGTGCAGTACGCGGACTTCGCCGCCTGGCAGCGGAACTGGCTCCAGGGCGAGGCACTGGACGCGCAGATCCACTACTGGAAGCAGCAGCTCTCCGGAGTTCCCGCCGCGCTGGAGCTGCCCACGGACCGTCCGCGGCCGCCCGTGCAGTCCCACCGGGGCGCCACGATGGAGGTTCGCATCCCCGGGGACGTCGCCCGTGCGCTCAAGGCGCTCGCGGGACGCGAGGGGGCCACGCCCTTCATGGTGCTGCTCGCCGCGTTCCAGGTGCTCCTGTCGCGCTACTCCGCGCAGGAAGACATCAGCGTGGGTTCACCCATCGCCGGCCGCACCCAGGCGGAGACCGAAGGCCTCATCGGCTTCTTCGTCAACACGCTCGTCTTGCGCGCCCACTTGAGCCCGCGCGCGACGTTCCGCGAGCTGTTGGCCCAGGTGCGAGGCACGACCTTCGCCGCCTTCGAGCACCAGCACCTGCCCTTCGAGAAGCTCGTGGAGGCCGTGCAGCCCACGCGCGACCTGAGCCGCAGCCCCCTGTTCCAGGCCATGTTCGTCCTGCAGAACACGCCCACCGAGGCGCTGCGTCTGCCGGGACTGTCCTTCCAGTCCCTGCCGCTGGAAGCACACTTCGCCAAGTTCGATCTCTCCCTCGCCCTGCAAGAGGTCCAGGGGGAGCTGGTCGGTTCGCTGGAGTACGCAACGGACCTGTTCGACGCCGCGACCGTCCAGCGCATGGCCGGACACTTCGGCGTGTTGCTGGAGGCCATCGCGAAGAAGCCTGAGTCACGACTCGGGGACCTGCCGCTGCTCACCGGCTCCGAGCGCCAGCAGCTCCTCGTCGAGTGGAATCCTCCTGCCTCGCAGGTGCCGCGCGAACTCAGCATCCCCGCGATGGTGGAGGCCCAGGTGCGTCGCACGCCGGATGCGCTGGCCGTCATCACGCCCGAGCGGCGGTTGACGTACCGGGAGCTGGACGCGAAGGCCAATCAACTCGCGCACCGCCTGCGCGGCCTGGGTGTCGGGCCCGAAGTCCGCGTCGGCCTCTGTGTCGAGCGCACCGAGGACCTCGTCATCGGCGCCCTCGGCATCCTCAAGGCTGGCGGCGCCTACGTGCCGCTGGACCCCAGCTACCCGCGTGAGCGTCTGGGCTGGCTGCTGGAGGACGCTCAGGGTCCTGCCCTTGTCGCTCACTCCCATCTGCTCTCAGCGCTACCGGAGACATCCGCCACGCCGGTGTGCCTCGACTCGGACGTGGAGCTGGCGAAGCAGCCGACGACGTCTCCGCTCGTGGACATCCACTCGGGCCACCTCGCCTACCTCATCTACACCTCCGGCAGCACCGGCCGTCCCAAGGGTGTCGCCATCTCCCATGGCAACGCCGTCTCCTTCCTCCACTGGGCCTTGGAGACCTTCTCGCCGGAGGAACTGAAGGGCACCCTCGCCGCGACGAGCCTCAACTTCGACCTCTCCGTCTTCGAACTCTTCGCGCCGTTGAGCAGTGGCGGTGCGGTGGTCGTGGCACGCAACGCCCTGCACCTGGCGGAACTGAGCACCGCCTCCCACGTCACCCTCGTCAACACCGTGCCCTCCGCCATGGCGCAGCTGCTGCGTCTTGGCGCGGTGCCGCCTTCAGTACGTGTCATCAACCTCGCCGGTGAAGCCCTGCCGGAGACGCTGGCGAAGCAGGTCTACGCCGTCCCGACGGTGCAGAAGCTCTTCAACCTCTACGGCCCGTCCGAGGACACCACCTACTCCACCGCCTCCCTCGTCGGTCGTGACGAAGTGCCCCTCATCGGCCGCCCGCTACCCGCGACGCGGGCCTACGTGCTGGACGCTTCGCTGCAACCGGTGCCCGTGGGTGTCGCAGGCGAGCTGTACCTCGCGGGTGAAGGCCAGGCGCGTGGCTACCTGCTGCGCCCGGAGCTCACCGCGGAGCGCTTCGTCCCTGAGCCTTACGGTCCTCCCGGCGGCCGCATGTACCGCACGGGCGACCGCGTCCGTTACCGCCTCGACGGGCGCCTGGAGTACCTCGGCCGCATCGACTTCCAGGTGAAGGTGCGCGGCTTCCGCATCGAACTGGGCGAAATCGAAGCAGCCCTTCGTCGCGCTCCAGGTCTCAAGGACGCCGTCGTCGTCGCGAAGGGTGAGGCCGCCGACAAGCGCCTCGTCGCCTACGTCACGCCCAAGGCCGGGGCCTCGCTGGAGGTGGAAGCCCTCAAGGCGCACCTGCGTCAGGGCCTCCCTGAGTACATGGTGCCCGCCACCTTCGTGGTGATGGACGCCCTGCCCCTCAACTCCAACGGCAAGGTCGACCGCAAGGCGCTGCCCGAACCCGATGCCCACGCCATCGAGGCCCGGGACTTCGTCGCTCCCCGCGATGCGCTCGAAATGCAGCTCGCTCGCATCTGGGAGGACGTCCTCGGCGTCCGCTCCGTCGGCGTCCGCTCCAGCTTCTTCGAACTGGGTGGCCACTCCCTGCTCGCCGTGCGCATGCTCGCGTCCATCCGTGAGCGTCTCGGCCTCAGCCTCCCTCTCTCCGTCCTCTTCCAGCAGCCCACCGTCGAGCAACTCGCGCAGGTGCTCCGCGACGACTCACGGGCCTGGACGCCCCTCGTTCCCCTGGAGCGCGGAGAGCCTGGTCACCGGCCCCTCTTCCTTGTCCATCCTGGTGGCGGCAACGTCCTGGCCTACTCGGAGCTGGCGCGCAGGCTCGGGCCTTCACTGCCCGTCTTCGGTCTCCAGTCTCGCGGCCTCGACGGGCGCCCCGTCGTCGAGTCCATCGAGGAGATGGCCACCCTCTACATCGAAGCGATCCGCACCGTGCAGCCGCAGGGCCCCTACCAGTTGGGAGGTTGGTCCCTGGGCGGCGTCATCGCCTACGAGATGGCTCGCCGCCTGCGCGAGGCGGGTGAAGCCGTGGACCTGCTCGCACTCATCGACGCCCATGCGCCCGGCATCACGCCGCCTTCCGAAACAGAGCCCCACTTCTCTTCCGAAGCCCGAGTGAGGATCGCCTTCGCCCAGACCACGGCCACCGCCTTCGGGCAGGAGCTCGCCGTCTCGGCCGAAGCGCTGGCACAAGGCGACGACGACGCGATGCTGGACCACCTGCTCCAGGAAGGGATCCGGGCGAGCATCCTCGACGCGCACTCCGGGGCCGCCCAGCTGCGCGCCCTCTTCCGCGTCTTCCAGGCCAACCTCTTCGCGCAGGAGAAGTACGTGCCCCGGCCGTACGACGGCACCGCCCTGCTGCTGAGCGCCAGCGAGGCCGCGGCCGGGCTTCCACGTCACCGCGGCTGGGAGCCTCTCGTCCGTGGCGGCCTGGAGGTGCACGACGTCCCCGGCAGCCATCATGAGCTGCTGCAGGACACGCACCTCGAGCCCATCGTGGAGCGACTGCGGCTGATCCTCGCCCGTGCGTCAGGCGGCGAGTCGCGCGCACCCACGGGAAGTTGAAGTCCGTCCGCCCCGCGCCAGCCTGTTCAGGCGCGGGGCTTCAGCTCCAGGAAGCCAGGCGCGCCGCACGGATCACTCCGCCGGGTTCGTTGGCGTCCAGAATTCGCGGGCCCCCGAACCTGAGATCCGGCTTTTGCGGTCGAGCGGTCACGCCGGCGTCAGAGCCGCCTCCTATGGTGGGGTCTGTAAACACAGGGATTTATTCATCCCCAGGGTGTGCCTCAGGAGCGCAGGGCCGGCCTCATGACACGCCATGTCGTTACCGAATAATGTAACCACCGCGAATTTGCCCACTGCCGCGCTTCCCCCGTGAGCGCGGTTCAGGACGGCAATCCAGCAACAGCAGCAGTCTGAGATCTCACGAGGGCCACCGTCCCGGGTGGTCCTCGTGCGCCATGGCATCCCCCAGTGCGGAGTACACGAGATGAGCCAGGATCTGTCGAAGCGGATCGCCAACCTCTCACCGGAAAAGCGCGCCGAGTTGCTCAAGAAGATGGCCGCGCAAAAGGCCACGGCTGGCAACTCCGTCCAAGGCCTCATCCCGGTGCAGGACCGAACGCGTCCGCTGCCGCTGTCCTTCGCGCAGCAGCGCCTCTGGTTCATTGATCAGCTTCAACCCGGCACCTCCCTCTTCAACGTGCCCATGGCGGTGCGCCTGGAGGGTGCGCTCGACGTGGCCGTGCTGGAGCGCGCGCTGCGAGAAGTCGTGCGCCGTCATGAGGTGCTGCGCACCACCTTCCGCGAGGACGTCTCCGGCCCCGTTCAGGTGGTGTCGCAGGAGCCGGTGCTCACCCTGGAGCGCAAGGACCTCACGGGCTCACCGCCGGAAGAAGCGTGGCGCCTGGCGCGTGACGCCGCGGCCCAGCCCTTCGACCTCGCGAAGGGCCCGCTGCTGCGCGCGTTGCTGCTGACGTCAGCACCGGGAGAGCACCTGCTCGTCGTGGTGGTCCACCACATCGTCTCCGACGGCTGGTCCATGACGCTGCTGGTGCGCGAGGTGGCGCTGCTCTACGGCGCGCTCGCGCGAGGACAGGCAGCGCCCCTGCCGCCGCTGGGCATCCAGTACGCCGACTTCGGCGTCTGGCAGCGCGAGTGGATGCAGGGCCCTCGGCTGGAGAAGCAGCTCGATTACTGGAAGCGGCAGCTGGTCGGAGTGCCCTCCGCGCTGGAGTTGCCCACCGACTTCCCCCGCCCCGCCACCCGCGACGGCCGAGGCGCCCGGCATGACGTGCTGCTGCCGCGCGAGTTGACGGACGCGCTCAAGGCCCTCGCCCAGCAGGAAGGCGCCTCCCTCTACATGGCGCTGCTGACGGGCTGGCAGATGCTGATGGCCCGCTACTCCGGCCAGGAGGACGTCACCGTCGGCTCCCCCATGGCCGGCCGCACGCGTGGTGAGGTGGAGAGCCTCATCGGACTCTTCGTCAACGCCCAGGTGCTTCGCACGCGGGTGACGGACACGGCGTCCTTCCGCACGCTGCTGCGTCAGGTTCGAGAGACGGTGCTGGGGGCACAGGAGCACCAGGAGTTGCCCATCGAGCGCCTCGTGGAGGAGTTGAAGCCCGAGCGCATCCCGGGACGCACTCCCTTCTTCCAGGTGATGCTCACCTACCAGGCCTCCTTCCGCGGCTCCGCCTCCGTTGAAGGCGTGAAGCTGGAGGCCCTGGAGCTCGACACCTTCTCCGCCAAGTTCGACCTCACCCTCCAGGTGCTGGAGACCGACGCCGGCCTCAAGGGCTACCTCGAGTACACCACCGACATCTTCACCGCCTCCACCGCCGCACGCATGGCCGAGCACCTGCGTGTGCTCCTTCAGGAGGCCGTTGCTCAGCCGAATGAGTCAGTCGCCCGATTGCCGCTACTGACCACCGTTGAGCGGCGCGAAATGCTGGTGGAGTGGAACGCCACGCGCGCGCCGTTCCCCGAAGCGTGCATGCATTCGCTCTTCGAGGCGCAGGTGCGCCTCGCTCCGAACGCGGTGGCCGCTGTGTTCGAGGGGACGCAGCTGACGTACGCACAGCTGGATGCGCGCGCCAATCAGCTCGCCCATGCCCTTCGCCATCGTGGCGTGGGTCCCGAGGTCCGCGTCGCGCTCAGTGTCGAGCGCTCCCTCGATATCGCCATCGGTCTGCTTGGCATCCTGAAGGCCGGTGGTGCCTGGGTGCCCGTGGATCCGCTCCTGCCCCGTGAGCGTCTTGCCTTCATGCTGGAAGACAGCGCGGCCCATGTGCTCGTTACCCAGCAGCCACTGGTGGACCGCTTCCCCGAAGCACTGCATGCACGCGCGCTCTGCCTGGATACGGAGCGCGAGTCGCTGGCCGAGGAGCCGACGGATGCGCCCGTGACGGGCGTGACGCCCGCGAACATGGCGTACCTGCTCTACACCTCGGGCAGCACCGGTACGCCCAAGGGCACGGCGGTGGAGCACCGCAGCGTCGCCAACCTCGTCACCCACGAGGCGGTGGCCTACGGCATCGGTCCCGGCAGCCGAGTGTTGCAGTTCGCCAGCCTCAGCTTCGACCTCTCCGTGGAGGAGATTTTCACCACGCTCTGCAACGGCGCCACGCTGG
>NZ_RAWF01000419.1:0-4951 GCF_003612075.1 Corallococcus sp. CA041A | reverse complement strand
GTCTCCGCCACCGCCCAGTCCGCCCACGAACGCTCCAGCGCCCCCGCCGCCATCGCGCCCACTGCCTCCGCGCTCACCGAGCCGTGCGCCTGCAACAACGCCAGCGGCACCCCCAGCTGCTCTCCCTTCGACTCGTTCGAATACGGCACGAACCCTCGCTCCACCACCGCCGATGCCCCCGGCACCTCCGTCAGCGCCGCCGTCATCAGCCCTCCCGTACACGCCTCCGCCAATGCCAGCCGCACCCCGGCCTCACGGCACCTCGCGATGACCTTCGGCGCCAACGCCTCCAGGTCGCTCACGCGCCGTCTCCCGGCACCGCCGCCAGCACCGACACCAGCACGTCGCCCCGGAAGGTGATGCCCACCGTGCCCTCCTCCACGCACAGCCCCACCGCCGGGTGCACGTCCGCCGGACACACCGCCTCCAGCCCGCCCCTCGGCGCAAAGCCTGCTCGCTGCAACCGCTCCCACCAGGCCAGGGCCGGCTCGTGGCGCTCACACCGCTCCGATTCGTTCACCGTGCCCACGATGTCATCCACCTCCCGGCCGAAGAATCGCTTGATGGCGCGACGCTCCGCGCTCGGTATCTCCAACGTATCCAGCAACTGGAACACGCGGGAGAAGTGATTCCACGCGTTCTTCAATCGCTCACGCGCCGGTGCACGGTGGTGATCCACGTGGGGCTCGCACATCACCACGCCCACCGGGCCCAGCGACGCCAGCCTCGCCAACACCGCGTCGCGCGCCTCCATGCCTGACGTCTCCTTCTCCGCCACGTGGTGCATCGCGAACGCCGCGTTCACCACCAGCGGCCGGCGCACGGCTCGCAACGCCGCCCATGTCGCCACGTCCAGGTCCTCCACCGGCGACTCCAGCTTCACGAACTCGAGCGACAGCCCCACCTCGTCCGCCACCGCCAGCACCGCGTCGCGCGCCTCCACCAGGCTCGTGCCGCTGGGGTCCACTCCCACCACTGTCAGGTGCCGGGGCAGTGCTCCTGTCCTCGCCAGCGCTCGCAGCAGGTTGCACTCCTGCCTCCCCTGCCCGATGCCCACGTCCAGCAGCGTCGGCTCCGCGTGCCCTCGCAGGAAGTCCGCGAGCAGCGCGTTCGCCACCGCGTCCGCCGCCGACGCCAGCGGCAGGTGTTTCATCAACCGCCGGAACAACTCAATCTGTGGCGCGCCTCCGTCCACCTCCGACGCCCGGTACGGATGCAGCGCGCCCGTCGCGCCCTCCAACCGGCGCGACAATGCCGTGGCGAACACGGCGTAGTTCTCGTCCTCGGGAATGCGCTCCGCGTCCAACAACCGATAGAGCGCGGCCAGCGCCTCGACCGCCTCTATCGTTCGCGCTGACAACGCATGGTCCATCGCCCGGAGCAGCAGTTCGTCCTTCGGCGTCCGCATGCGCCCTCCCCGCGGAACCCTGGCCGTGGCTTCCGCTCGACATGAAAAAGTGTAACGACCGCCCGTGGCGCGGCTCCAGGGGGCGGCACCTCGGGACAGAGGGCCGTGCGCGTTCGCACAGCGCGCCGCCCTCGGGGACGGAGTGGCGCGGCGCGGGGGGAATGGCGGGGGGATTCGAGCGCCCCGGCGACTCCTGGCACTGCATCCCATAGACTTCGCGTGAAAAGGCACCACCGGGATTCGCCTCCCGGTCCGTATGCCCTCCGTGAACCGACTTCCGCCACGGGCCGGGGAAGTCATGGGCGCCTTGGGCCGAATCCATGAACGCATGCAGTGTCCTCGCCGGGCCGGAGCACTCCGGCGCCAGCGCGGGTGTCACTTTCGCGGGGGTCCGGTGTTGAAGCGCCCGCCCATGTTCCTCCCCCGTGCCGCCCCCCTGGCGCTGACGCTCGTGCTCCTGTCCGCATCGACCGCCCTCGCGCAGGGCGTGCCCTCCTCCACCAGCGAGCCTCGCGCCGTGGAGGTGGACGTCCACGCCACCGACGCCGGCCAGGCCCTCTCCGCCGAGGACGCCCTCCGCCTGGGCTTCTCTCCGGACGCAGGTGACACGGCGCTCGTGCCGCCCAGCCTCACCGCCGACGCTCCCGCCGCATGGCCTGAAGGACTGGAGGGCACGCCGGGCGAGGTGGAGCTGGAGCTGCTGGTGGACGTGGAGGGCCGCGTCGCGGAAGCCAAGGTGGTGCGCGCCGCCGCCGAGCCTCGCCTTACCGACGCGGCGCTCGCTGCGGCCCCGGGCCTGCGCTTCACCCCGGCCACACTGGCTGGCACTCCCGTGGCCGTGCGCCTGCCCTTCATCTACCGGTTCACGCCGCCCGTGCAGGTTCCCGCCTCCACCACGCGCATCACCGGCGAGGTGCGCGCACGCGGCACGCGTCGCCCGCTACAGGACGCGGCCTTCTTCCTGGACGGCGCGCTCCAGCCCGCCACCACCACGGACGCTCGGGGTCTCTTCACGGTGGACGTATCGCCGGGCTCGCACACGCTGGAGGTCCGCGCTCCTGGTCATGCGACGACGGTGTTCACGGAGACGCTGACGCAAGGACAGACGCTCCAGGTCGTCTACCGGCTCCAGCCTCGCGAGGTGAACCCCTACGAGACCGTCGTGCGCGACGAGCGTCCACGCACGGAGGTCACCCGCATCAGCCTGCACGAACAGGAGATCCGCGAGGTGCCCGGCACGCTGGGCGACCCGTTCCGCGTGGTGATGCTGATGCCGGGCGTGGGCAGTCTCGCGTCAGGCATCAGCTATCCGGTGGTGCGTGGCAGCCAGCCCGCCGCCACGGGCTTCTTCCTGGACGGCGTGCGCATCCCGATGCTGTACCACCTGCTGCTCGGGCCCGCGGTAGTGCACCCGGACTTCATCGACACCGTGGACTTCTATCCGGGCACGCCGCCGGTGCAGTACGGCCGCGTGCTGGGCGGCGCGGTGGAGGGGCGCCTCAGCCGTCCTCGCGAAGACCGGCTGCACTTCACCGCGTACGCGGACCTGCTCAACGCGGGCGGCTTCATCGAGCAGCCCTTCGAGTCCACCGGCACCAGCGTCAGCCTGGCGGGCCGCTTCAGCTACTCCGCGCTGCTCATCTCGCTGGCGGCCAATGCCTTGCAGAACTCGGAAGCGGAGCGACTGCGCGCGGGCTTCTGGGACTACCAGGCGCGCGTCGAGCAGAAGGTGGGCAAAGGCCGCCTGCGCCTGTTCGCGCTGGGCAGCTCCGACGACGTGGGCATCTCGCCGGAGCTGCGGGCCGAAGCGGACGGGGCCGGCGTCGTGTCCCGCTTCCACCGCATCGACCTGCGCGGCACGCACCCGGTGGCGGACGGCGAGGGCGAGGTCGACATCACGCTGGGCTGGGACGGCCTGGGCCTCACCGGCGAGCGGACGCGCGACACCGGTGGCGACCTCTTCCGCGAGAAGGTGGGCGAGTACGGGCTGCGCCAGGCGAGCATCGCCGCGCGCGCGGGGTGGCGCCGCACGCTGACGTCCTCGCTGGACCTGGCCGTGGGCGCGGACGTGGAGCACCGCCGCTCCGCCACCACGCTCATCGGCACCGCGCGGCCTCCGGGCTGGCGGCCCTCCGACGACGCGGATCCGCTCAAGCGGCCCAGCGCGCTGGCCACCTTCTCCGGCGCGTATGCGTCCGTCACGTGGAAGCCCTCGGAAGACTGGGTGGTGACGCCGGGCCTGCGCGTGGATGCGTACCACCTGGTACCGGGCATGACCTTCACCGCGGTGGAGCCGCGCCTGTCCGTACGCCGCACACTGACGGACACCCTCACGCTCAAGGGCGGCGCGGGCCTGTTCCACCAGCCGCCCACCGTGCTCGTGCACGTGCCCGCCATCGACACCGCGAGCCTGCGCTACGGCCTCCAGTCCGGCGCGCAGTTCGACGTGGGCGCGGAGTGGAAGGCCTTCGAGGGGCTGGAGCTGAGCGCGGACGCGTACTTCAACCCGCTCTCCCGCGCGGTGGAGTTCGACCTGGTGGACGTGGCGGAGAACCGCCGCCGCCGGAGCGGCCTGGGCGAGGACCCCGCCACCACCGGCTACGCCTACGGCTTCGACCTGATGGCGCGCCATCCGCTGGGCCGCCACTGGTTCGGCTGGGTGTCCTACAGCTTCCTGCAGAGCAAGCGGAAGGCGCGCTTCGCCCGCATCGGCGACGACAACCGCGTGCTGGAGACGGTGGAGGGCACCCTGCCCTTCGCCTTCGAGCAGGCGCATACCTTCAACGCCGCGCTCAGCTACAAGTTCGGCAACAACTGGACCGTGGGCACGGTGGTGCACTTCAACACCGGCCGTCCGGAGACGGGGCAGCTCACCTCCCAGACGCAGCGCTGGGTGACGAACGGCGACGGCTCGACGGAATGGGTGCGGCAGGACTTGGACCGCACGCAGCGGCTGGCGCCGTTCTTCCGCGTGGACGCGCGCATCGCGAAGTCGTGGGCCTACCAGGACTTCACCCTGGATGCGTCACTCGACGTGCTCAACCTCTCCGCACAGCAGGAGGTGGTGGCCTACGAGTACCGCTCCGAAGGCGGCGACTACGAGGGCTCCCCCCACAAGGACGTCCGCCCCGTGCAGGTCCCCATGCGCATCCCCGTCATCCTCCCCCTCTTCGGGCTCAAGGCGACCTACTGACATGCGACGCGCACTCGTCACTTCCCTGGGACTGCTGGCCTTCACCACCGCTGGCTGCGACCGCCATCCCGAGGACCCCATCTTCGCGTACGGCCGCGCGCTCCACCGCGACGGCACGCCGCGCTCCGGCGAGACGCTGACCCTGGAGCGGCTGGAGGACGACGTCTTCACGCCGCTCACCACCGCCACCACGGAGGCCTCGGGCGACTTCACCCTGGAGATGCTGTCCGGGGACGCCGTGCGCGAGGAGGACTACTACAGGCGCTCGAACCGCCTGCGGCTGGCGCTGCCGCTGGACGCGGACGGCAGCGGCACCTTCCTCTCGTTCACCCCGCAGGACGACGTGGAGC
>NZ_RAWF01000418.1:0-5000 GCF_003612075.1 Corallococcus sp. CA041A | reverse complement strand
GGCGGCGCGGCGGCGGGCTTGGGGGACATGGCGACGGCGGCGGCCGGGTCCAGGTCCTTGAGGTTCTTCACGACGGTGCGGCCCTGCGCATCCACCACCTTGAAGTTGGTGTCCGCGTCCTCCAGCTCCGCCGTCTCCTCGTAGAGGCGCGCGAACGCCCGCGCCACGGAGGTGCGCCCGGCCACGTTGGCCACGATGCGGCACTTGGACAGGGCCCGCAGTTCGTCCAGCACCCGGACGTTGAGCGGGTCCGACATGGCGACCACCAGCGTCTTGCCGTCGTCGCGCAGCTGCAGCGGGACGACAGAGAAGTCGCGCGCCGTCTGCGCCGGAATCTTGGCCTTCACGTGCGGCGGCACCATCTGCACGGAGTCCAGGTTCACCGCCGGCATGCCCAGCTGCTTCGACAAGGCGCGCACGAGGATGTCCTCGGAGACGAGGTTCATCCGGACGAGGATCTCGCCCAGCTTCCCGCCCCACTTGGCCTGCTCGGCGAGCGCCGCCTTGAGCTGGCTCTCCTGCAGGACGTTCGCCTTGATCAGCAGTTCTCCAAGCTTGATCTGTGCCATGTCGTGCGCGCCATAGTACCCGGTTTGCGCCGGGACGCTGCCTTTCGACGCCTGGAAGCTCAGGAACCCGGCGCGGGGGGCGGCTGGGACACCGCCCCCTCCGAGCGGACCTCCTGGCCCCGCGCGTCGACGTCCACCACCTTCGCCCCTTGGGGCGCGCCCAGTTCGTAGAGCGTCAGGTCCGGGCGGCCATTGAGGCGGATGTCCGTGTACTTCAGGTCCAGCTTCGTGCCCGCCGTGGCGGCGATGAGGTGCACCTTGCCCGGGAAGAACTGGTCGCCCCGCTGCTGGAAGTCCTCGAACGCCAGGTCGTAGCCCGGCACGCCCCGGACCTCGCTCTTCACCACGCGCAGGTGCTTGGGATCCACGCGCAGTGTCTGCGTCGCGGGCCCCCGCTGGAGCTTGAGCACGTACACCCGCTCCTTCTCGTCCAGCTCCAGGGTCATGGACTCCGGCGGCAGGAGGGGGACCTGCCCCAGCATCACCGCCACCAGCTCCTCGCTCGGCAGGACGACAGGAAGGAAGCGGGACACGTTCTCCGCGCTCGCTGGGCCCTGGAGGTACGTGTTCTCCCCCGCCTGGTAGACGCCAAAGCGTTCGCCGTCGGAGACGAGCGAGGCCACCGGGCGGTTGAAGAAGTCGTACGTCTCCAGGTGGATGAGGGCCGGACGGGTGATGGAGAGATACGTGGAGAGCGTTCCACTGCCCTGGGGCGAGTCCACGTGCAGCTTGGCGTCACCCTCCAGGGTCACCACCTTCGCCTGCCGCTCGCGCACGTGCTGGTAGAGCGTCTGGGCGTCCTCGATGCGGCCCTCCGGACCGAACTCGAGACGTTTGGGGCAGGCCGAACAGAGGAGGGCCAGGAAGATTGCGGCGGCTGCGCGGTTCATATGTCCTAGTGTGAGCCAGGGCCGCCTGCCCGGTCATCCATCATGAGCCTGAACGATCTACTTCATTACCTTCGCCTGGGCGGCGTCACCCTCGCCCTCCTCCTGGGCGCCTCCGTGGTGGCCCTGGGCGTGGCCATCGAGCGGCTCATCGCCCTCTGGGGCGTGAGCGAACGCTCCCGCAACCTGGGCGAAATCGTCCAGAAGCACCTCCTCCGGGGTGACGTGGCCGCCGCCCGCACCGCCGCCGAGCGCTCTGACGCCGTGGCGGCCGACATCTTCCTCGCCGGGTTCGACCGCTGGGAGCGCTCCCGCTCCACTGGCGGCAACGGCATCGAGTCCGCCGTGGAGCGCGAGCGCGCCCAGGTGGGGCTCAAGCTGCGGCGCAACCTGTGGCTGCTCGCCACCATCGGTTCGACGACGCCCTTCGTGGGCCTCTTCGGCACCGTGGCCGGCATCATGCGCTCCTTCAAGGACCTGGGCGTGGACGTGGAGGCCGGCGGTACCGGCGGCTCCGCTGCCGTGATGACGGGCATCTCCGAAGCGCTCGTCGCCACCGCCGTGGGCATCCTCGTCGCCGTGCAGGCGATGGTCTTCTACAACTACTTCCAGGCCCGGCTGTCCCGCGTGCTGGTGGAGCTGCGCCTGTTGGGCGACGAGTTCGCGGAGGTGCTCAAGGAGCGCTCGGCCGGCGGCCCGCTGCCGGACACCACGCCGCCCCCGCGCGAAAGCACCACGCCCCCGGCGTCCCGCCCGGATCCGCAGCCCGCCTCGTAAGGAGACACGCCCACCATGGCCATGGGAAAGACGCCCGGCTCGGGCGATGACGAGGTGGAGGGCGCGGGCTTCGCGGAGATCAACATCACGCCGCTGACGGACGTGATGCTCGTGCTGCTCATCATCTTCATGGTGACCAGCTCGGTCATCACCCAGCAGGGCCCGGGCGGCGGCGCGAAGGCGGGCCTCAAGGTGAACCTGCCCAAGGGCGGCGCCGCGGACGTCACCGCGCGCACCACGGACCTGTCCGTGGCGGTGCTGGCGGACGGACGCTTCGTGCTCGCGGGCAACGTCGTCGCGGAGGCGGAGCTGAAGCAGGCCTTCGACAACGCGAAGAACCAGAACCCCGACACCGTGGTGATTGTCCAGGCGGACGAAGGCGTCCCCCACGGCACCGTGGTGCAGGTGATGGAGCTGGCGAAGAAGGCCGGCCTCGCGCAGTTGGCCATCGGCGTGCGCGAAGGCGACTAGGCTCAGGCCCGAAAAGGAAAAGGCCCCCCGGCGCGTCACGTGCCGGAGGGCCTTCTTCATTTCAGGACTTCAGATTCCGCTTCAGACGCCGCCGAACGCCGCGTCGGTGATGTCCATCGGGGACGTGTCCTCGGTGGCGATGAGGCGCGCGGCGTACTCCACGTTGGGCAGCACGTTGCGCGCGTACCACAGGGCGCTGAACTTCTTGCCCTCGTAGAACGCCTTGTCCGGGTGGTCGGCGGCCACGTTGGCGGCGGCCTTCTCCGCGATGACGGCCGCGTCCAGCAGCAGCCAGCCCACGGCGACCTCCGACATCATGTTGAGGAAGCGGTTGGCGGACAGGGGGATGAGCGGGAAGCGGCCCGCGTCCTGCGACCAGCCGAACAGCGCCATCGCGCTGGACATCAGGCCTTCCTGCGCGCCGGCCAGCGTCTTCACGGCCTCGCCCAGCACCGGGTGCTCGCGGTGCGCTTCCACGAAGCTGCCGACATCGCCCATGAACTGCTGGAAGTGCGCGCCGCCCGCCTGGCCCATCTTGCGGCCCACCAGGTCCATGGCCTGGATGTGGTTGGTGCCCTCGTAGACGGAGAAGATCTTCGAGTCGCGCGTGTACTGCTCCACCGGATAGTCCTGGATGTAGCCGGCGCCGCCGTACACCTGGATGGCCTGCGCGCAGAGGCGGAAGGCCTGGTCGGAGCCGTAGGACTTCACCAGCGGCGTCAGCACCTCCACCTGACCCTTGTGGTAGGTGGCCGCGTCGTCGTCCTTGCCCGCCAGCTGCTTCGCCTTGTCCAGGTGCATGGCCAGCTTGATGACCAGCGCGCGGATGCCTTCCACGTGCGCCTTGATGTCCAGCAGCATGCGGCGGACGTCCGGGTGCTCGATGATGGAGGCGCGCGGCGCGGACGGGTCCTTCCACTTGGTGAAGTGGGAGCCCTGCTTGCGGTCCTTCGCGTAGTCCAGCGCGTTGTAGTACGCGGCCGACGCCAGGCTCACGCCCTGGATGCCCACGGCGATGCGCGCGCCGTTCATCATCTTGAACATCTGGCTCATGCCCACGTGCTCGACCGTGCCCACGAGCTCGCCCAGACAGCCGTCGTTCTCACCGAAGTTGAGGACACAGGTGGCGGAGCCGTTGATGCCCATCTTGTGCTCGATGGACCCCACGGTGACGTCGTTGGCCTGGCCGGAGGAACCGTCCGCGTTGATGCGCAGCTTGGGGACGATGAACAGCGACAGGCCCTTGGTGCCGGCCGGCGCGCCGTCGATGCGCGCGAGCACCAGGTGGATGATGTTCCCGGCCATGTCATGGTCGCCGCCGGAGATGAAGATCTTCGTGCCCTTGATGCTGTAGGTGCCGTCCCCGTTGCGCTTCGCGGTGGACTTGGCCGCGCCCACGTCGGAGCCGGCGTGCGGCTCCGTGAGGCACATGGTGCCGCCCCAGGTGCCGTTGAGCATGCGCTCCACGAACTGCTTCTGCTGCTCGGGCGTGCCGCACTCCGCGACAACTTCCGCCGCGCCGAAGGCCAGGCCCGGGTACATGTTGAACGCGGTGTTGGCGCCGGAGAGGATCTCCTCCACCGTCACCTGGAGCATCATCGGCGCGCCCTGGCCGCCGTGGTCGGGGCTCACCGCCACCGTCTTGAAGCCCTGCTCGTAGAGCTTGTTCCACGCGTCCTTGAAGCCCTTGGGCGTGAAGACCGAGCCGTTCTCCAACCGGCAGCCCTCACGGTCACCCACCGAGTTGAGGGGCCCCAGCACCTCGCGCGCGAAGCGGTACGTCTCCGTGAGGACCGCCTTCGCCTCGTCCGGGCCCCAGGCGTCATAGGGGGCCGTGCCCGCCACCTGGCCGAAGCCGAACTGCTCGAACAGCGTGAAGAAGATCTCTCGAAGGTCGGTCTTGTAGGTGTTGATGCCGGCGGACATGGCCACTCCTGCGTAGGGGCTCGCTGCCTGCCTGCTTCCCGCAGGGCGGGAAAAAGTAAGGGTCAGCGGCCCATGTGACGCAGGAAGTGTGGCGTCGACTGATTTTTGAGTCAACCCAAGATGACACCCCGCGTTGACGAGCGGTCGAAGCCGCCCTTCTGGAACGCGGGAATTCGCCTTGGAACGCCCCTGGAAAGCCTACTTCTTGGCCTTCTTCGCGGCCGGGAGGGACGCCGTCTTGGCGGCGGGCTTCTCCCGGGGCGCGGTCTTCTTGGACGAGGCGCCGTTGCGGGGCTCGTCCGTCTCCTCGTCGTCGTCCTCGTCGTCCTCGTCCCGGTCGCGTTCCGGGGCGGCGGGCGCAGGGGCGCTG
>NZ_RAWF01000417.1:0-5019 GCF_003612075.1 Corallococcus sp. CA041A | reverse complement strand
GGCCGGAGCCAGGGTGGGGAAGGACGCCTTCACCGGGCCCGGCTTCGAGCCCAGCACCTCATAGGAACCGGAGGCGGGCGCGGGTTCGTCGTGCGCGTCGTACTCCTCGGCCGGCATCTCCTCGCGCACGTACAGTCCGCCGAAGGCCTCCGGGTACGCCTTGCGCAGCGCCGCCACGCGCGCGCACTTCTCGATCATCGTCGTGGGAATCTTGGCCCACAGCGGCGTCTGCTGGACGTAGCCGGAGAAGTCGAGCCACACGACGACGGGCAGCTTCCCCTCGCGCACCACTCGCGACCAGGCACCCACCAGGGCGCCCTTGCGCTTGGCCGGGTTGAAGCGGTGCACCACTTCGCCCTTGCCCTGGTCCACGACGATTTCGTCCTCGGCGAACACCGCGCTCGCCTGGATGCCCTTGAAGTCCGGAAAGCGCTCCGCCCGGGCGAGCATCCCCGCCTCCGAGGGCTGGAACTCGTACTTCGTCACCCAGTTGGGCCGCTCCCGGTTGCCCACGTTCTGCCGGCGCGCCACGCAGAACGCTTCCTTGAGGAGCGGATCCAACCCGCTGCGCTTGCACTGCTCGATGAAGAGGGCGAACTCGTCCTCGCTGATTCCCCGGGGGCAGATGGTCCGCTTCACCAGGTCCACCCGCTCCCGGTTCCAGGCCGCGCCCTGCGGCGACGTCGTTCCTTCCGCCTTCACATTCGCATCCATCACTGTGTCTCCAGCACCGCTCGAAAAGGCGGACGACCCTCGCCCGCCCACATGGTTGCCCGGGCACACGGCGCACGACCCGTGGAGCAGGGGCCTGGACGGTCCCCCTGCTACAGGCCTGCAGCGCGACCCGAGGCGTGGATCAACATGCGAGCCGGGCAGGCCCTTCGCATCGCTTCCCGGGCGCGGGGACGGCCGGCCGCACGCCGGGCATCCGGTTCCACCGCGGAGAATGTGAGGGGGGTGCAAAAACGTTTTGACAGAGCGGGCGGCGACCGGTATTCACCGCGCCACCTCGGACGTCGCGAAGCCAACGCGGCCGAAAGCAAAGCCGGGAGCGTAGCTCAATTGGCAGAGCAATGGACTCTTAATCCATAGGTTGTGGGTTCGATTCCCTCCGCTCTCACTCGCAGGGCCCCTTCTGGAAACGGAAGGGGCCCTGTGTCTTTTCCGGCACTCCCTGACGGGGAGGTCCGCTCGGGAAAGCCCCTGTCGTCCGCGGACGTTTCGGAGTAGGACGGCGGTCGCGCGACGCGTCGGGCGGGTGGCGAAACTGGTAGACGCGCCAGACTTAGGATCTGGTACCGCAAGGTGTGAGGGTTCGAGTCCCTCCTCGCCCATTTCGCGTTGACCCGTTCGTGCCTATCCCCTAAAGCCGCACGTCCCACTTTCCGGTTGCCGCCCCGGGACGTATAGCCCGTGGAGGCGGCGAGCGAGGCCCGCATGAAGGTCCAGGTCGAAGAGCTCTCTCCCATCGAGAAGAAGCTCTCCATCGAGGTCGACTCCGCCCGCGTCGTTGAGGAGCTCAACCGCGCGTACGCCGCGCTCAGCGGCCAGGTGAAGATGCCCGGCTTCCGTCAGGGCAAGGTCCCCCGCCGCATCCTCGAGCAGAAGTACCGCGAGCAGGTGGAGGACGACGTCATCCAGCGCGTCGTGCAGAAGGCCTACCTGGACGCCGTGCGCGAGCACAAGGTGGAGGCCGTCGCCTCTCCCCAGGTCACCAACTCCGGCCTCAAGCCCAACGCCCCCTTCAGCTTCGAGGCCCGCGTCGAGGTGAAGCCGAAGGTGGAGGCCAAGGACTTCGAGGGCCTGTCCCTCACGAAGGTGGACACCGCCGTCGCTGACGACGCGGTGAACCAGCAGATTGAGAACATGCGCCAGAACCTGGGCCGCATCGAGCCCGTCACGGACCGCGACACCGCGGCCCAGGACGACCAGGTCACCATCGACTTCGAGGCGAAGGTGGACGGCAATGCGTTCCCCGGCAGCAAGGCGGACGGCATTGGCGTGCGCGTGCAGGACGGCGACCTCATCCAGGGCAACATCCCGCAGCTGGCGGGCGTGAAGGTCGGCGAGTCCAAGGACGTCGAGTACACCTTCCCCCAGGACTACCAGGCCGAAGAGGTCCGCGGGAAGACGGCCGTCTTCCACATCACCGTCAAGGAGCTGAAGAAGGCGGTGGTGCCGGAGCTCAACGACGACTTCGCCAAGCAGACGGGCGTCGCGCAGACGGTGGACGAGCTGCGCGCCAAGGTGCGCTCGGACCTGGAGAAGGCCCGGAAGAACCAGTCCACCGTGGACGAGCGCGACGGGCTCATCAAGGCGCTGCTGGAGAAGAACCCGTTCGACGTGCCCCGCGCCATGGTGGAGCGCGCCATCGACTCCATGATGGAGGGCGCCTTCCGCCAGATGCAGCGCCAGGGCATCGACCCGCGCCAGCTGGGCCTGGACTTCAACCGCCTGCGTGACGAGATGCGGGAGAAGGCCACCCTGGAGGTGAAGGGCACGCTGCTCTTCGAGGCCATTGCCCAGCAGCAGAACATCCAGGCGTCCGACGAGGACGTGGAGAAGCGCATCGAGGACCTGGCCATCGAGGCCAACCAGCCGGTCGCCCAGGTGAAGAAGTACTTCAAGGGCCCGGACGAGCGCCTTGGGTTGTCTCTGCGACTCCGCGAGGAAAAGACGATTGAATTCCTCAAGGGCCGGGCGAAGTATTCTTGAGGTCTTTTCCTCAAGCCTTCTGAGTTCCTTCTAGAGGTCCATCCGACATGCCCTTCATGCCCGTCCCCTACGTCATCGAGCAGACCCACCGGGGTGAGCGCTCGTACGACATCTACAGCCGGCTCCTGAAGGACCGCATCGTCATGCTGGGAACGGAGATCGACGATGACGTGGCCAACGCCATCGTCGCCCAGCTCCTGTTCCTGGAGTCCGAAGACCCGGACAAGGACATCAACCTCTACATCAACTCGCCCGGTGGCTCGGTGACGGCGGGCCTGGCCATCTACGACACGATGCAGTACGTCAAGGCGCCCGTCTCCACCATCTGCGTGGGGCAGGCGGCCTCCATGGGCGCGGTGCTGCTGCTCGCCGGCGCGAAGGGCAAGCGCTACTCGCTGCCCTCCAGCCGCATCATGATCCACCAGCCGCTGGGCGGCGCGCGCGGCCAGGCGACGGACATCGAAATCCAGGCCCGTGAAATCCTTCGCATGAAGGCCAAGCTCAACGAGCTCATCGTCAAGCACACCGGCCAGACGATCGAGCGCGTGGAGAAGGACACGGACCGCGACTACTTCATGGGCGCCACGGAGGCGAAGGCGTACGGCATCCTTGACGCCATCCAGGACCCCCGGAAGGTCGTGGGCGTGAAGCCGGAAGAGAAGAAGTAGACACACCGACATCCGAGCGGACCGGGGTGTCAACCACCCGGTCGGCGGCCGGGGGTGCTGGGAATCTTCTCCCGCGCCTCCGGCCTTCTGTTTTCTCCCATCACCGGTATTTTCCCCTTGTTAAGTACCCGGAAGGTGCGTGGACGTTCCGGATGGGGGCTGACTAGATTGGTGTGGGCAGGGGACCGGACGCGAAGCGGGTTGGGGCCTTTCAGGCGCAGCGAGGGATTTCATGGCGGGTAAGAACGTGGAGAAGCGAGACAACCAGACCCTCTGCTGCTCCTTCTGCGGCAAGTCGCAGAAGGAGGTGAAGAAGCTCATCGCGGGCCCGACGGTCTACATCTGCGACGAGTGCATCGGGCTGTGCAACGACATCATCGCGGAGGAGATCGACCGCGAGGAGACCAAGGACACCAAGCTGCGCATCCCCCGGCCCTCTGAAATCAAGGCCGTGCTGGACGAGTACGTGGTGGGCCAGGAGCGCGCGAAGAAGACGCTCTCCGTGGCGGTGCACAACCACTACAAGCGCATCGAGTCCAAGGTCGCCATGGACGATGTGGAGCTGCAGAAGAGCAACATCCTGCTGCTCGGCCCCACGGGCTCCGGCAAGACGCTGCTCGCGCAGACGCTGGCGCGCATCCTCAACGTCCCCTTCACCATCGCGGACGCCACGTGCCTCACGGAGGCCGGCTACGTCGGTGAGGACGTGGAGAACATCATCGTCAACCTGCTCCAGGCCGCGGACCACGACATCGAGCGCGCGCAGCGGGGCATCGTCTACATCGACGAAATCGACAAGATTGCCCGCAAGTCGGAGAACCCCTCCATCACCCGCGACGTGAGCGGCGAGGGCGTGCAGCAGGCGCTGCTGAAGATCATCGAAGGCACGGTGGCCAACGTCCCGCCCAAGGGTGGCCGCAAGCACCCGCAGCAGGAGTTTCTGCAGGTGGACACCACCAACATCCTCTTCATCTGCGGCGGCGCGTTCGGCGGCCTGGAGCAGGTGATCGAGCGGCGCCTGGGTGGGCGCAGCCTGGGCTTCGGCGCGGAGATCCAGTCGCGCAAGCAGCGCAACCTGAGCGAGCTGCTCAAGCACGTGGAGCCGGAGGACCTGCTCAAGTTCGGCATGATTCCGGAGTTCATCGGCCGTCTGCCCATCATCACCGCGCTGGAGGAGCTGGACGAAGGCGCGCTGGTGAACATCCTGGGCGAGCCCAAGAACGCGCTCACCAAGCAGTACCGCAAGCTCTTCGAGCTGGACGGCGTGTCGCTGAAGTTCACCGACGGGGCCTTGAAGGCCATCGCGTCGGAGGCCATCCGCCGCAAGGCGGGCGCTCGCGGCCTGCGCTCCATCCTGGAGACGGCCATGCTGGACGTGATGTACGAAATCCCGTCCCGCAAGACGGCCCGCGAGGTGCTCATCTCCGAGGAGGTCATCCTCAAGAAGAGCGAGCCCGTCGTCCTGCACTCGCAGGACAACAAGGAGACACCAGAGCCGAAGAAGGAATCGGCCTGAGCGAAATCATCCTCTAGGGGCACGCAAGGGCCTGATGGGGATGACGGGGCGCGTCACGGTCATTGGACCGGGATGCGCCCTTCGTCTTTCCCAAGCGGGCTTCCGGGCGTGGGGGCGGGC
>NZ_RAWF01000416.1:0-5022 GCF_003612075.1 Corallococcus sp. CA041A | reverse complement strand
GGCCACGCCCGCGCCAGAGGCCCCCGCCGTGCCCATGTCCGAGCGCCCCATGCCTCCGGGCCTGGACGCCGCGGTGATGGACCCGTCCGTGAACCCCTGTGACGACTTCTACCAGTACGCGTGTGGCGGCTGGCTGAAGGCCACGGAGATCCCCGCCGAGCGCGCGCGCTGGAGCCGCGGCTTCGAGACGGTGGCCGAGCGCAACCAGACCGTGCTGCGCGACATCCTCTCCAAGGCCGCGGAAGGGCAGGGCGAGGGCACCGCGGAAGAGAAGAAGCTGGGCGACTTCTACGGCTCCTGCATGGACGAGGCGAAGCTGGAGCAGTCGTTGCCCACGCTGCGCACGTACCTGGCGAAGCTCAACGGCCTGAAGAGCCCGCAGGCGGTGGCCGGCGCGGTGGCCTGGCTGCACGCGCACGACGTGAACGCGCTGTTCCGCGTGGGGTCGGATCAGGACCAGAAGGACGCCACGCAGGTCATCGCCGTGGTGGACGCGGGCGGGCTGGGCCTGCCGGACCGCGACTACTACCTCAAGCCCGACGTGAAGATGCGCGAGGCGCGCAACGCCTACCAGGCGCACGTGCAGAAGGTCTTCGAGCTGTTGGGCGACGCGCCCTTCGTGGCCAGCCGCAAGGCCATTGGCATCCTCGCCATCGAGACGCGCCTGGCCAACGCGCGGCTGCCCAAGGAGGAGCGGCGCGAGCCGGAGAAGGTCTACCACCGCCTGGAGCGCCAGGGCCTGAAGCAACTGGCGCCCGCCTTCCAGTGGGACACGTACTTCGCGCAGGTGGGGCTGCCCGCGGGTGAAGCGCTCAACGTGACGGAGCCGAAGTTCTTCTCGGAGGTGTCCGCGCTGGTGCGCCAGCAGCGCCCCACGGACATGGGGCCGTACCTCTCCTACCACCTGGTGAAGGACGTGCAGACGGCGCTGCCCAAGGCGCTGCGCGACGAGTTCTTCCGCTTCGAGTCCTCGGTGCTCACCGGCGCCAAGGCGGACCTGGCGCGCTGGAAGAAGTGCGTGGACGCCACGGACGAAGCGCTGCCGCACGCGCTGGCCAAGCCCTTCATCGCGCGCACCTTCGGCGCGGACGGCAAGGCCACCACGCTGGACATGGTCCAGCAGATTGAGCAGTCCTTCGAGCGCAACCTGGACACGCTGTCCTGGATGGACGCGGAGACCAAGGCGCAGGCGTTGGTGAAGGTGAAGAAGATCACCAACAAGATTGGCTACCCGGACCAGTGGCGCGGCTACGACGGGCTGACGGTGACGCGCGACTCGTACCTGGACAACGTGCTGGCGGCGGACGCCTTCGAGCAGGCGCGCCAGCTGCGCAAGGTGGGCCAGCCGGTGGACCGGCAGGAGTGGTTCATGTCGCCGCCCACGGTGAACGCCTACTACAACGCGGCCACCAACGAGATTGTCTTCCCGGCGGGCATCCTCCAGCCGCCGTTCTTCGGGCGGGACGCGTCCGCGGCGGTGAACTTCGGCGCCATGGGCATGGTGGTGGGCCACGAAATCACCCACGGCTTCGATGATGAAGGCCGCCAGTTCGACGCGGACGGCAACCTGCGCACGTGGTGGACCCCGGCGTCGGACAAGGCCTTCCGCGAGCGCGTGTCGTGCGTGAAGAACCAGTACGACCAGTACACCGCCGTGGACGACGTGAAGGTGAACGGCAAGCTCACCCTGGGCGAGAACGTCGCGGACCTGGGCGGCCTCAAGCTGGCGTACGCGGCCATGGAGTCCTACCTGGCGAAGCGCCCGGAGCAGGCGGCGAAGGCGAACTCGTACCGCTTCACCCCGGGGCAGCAGTTCTTCCTCGCGCACGCGCAATCGTGGTGCTCGAAGATTCGTAATGAAGCTGCGCGGCAGCGGGCGCTGACGGATTCGCACTCGCCGGCGTTCCTGCGCGTGAAGGGGCCGGACGTGAACCTGCCGCAGTTCCAGCAGGCCTTCTCCTGCCCCGCGGGGTCGCCGATGGTGGCGCCCGCTGCGAACCGCTGTGAGGTCTGGTAAGGCTTCGGCCCTACCTGGAGGACGTCATGGGAATCTGCTCGTGGCTGGTGTTGGGCGGTATCGCAGGCTGGCTGGCCAGCATCATCAAGGGCACCAACGCCCGGATGGGGATGTTCGCCAACATCGTCGCCGGCATCGTGGGTGCCATGCTGGGCGGCTGGGTGTTCAGCTTCTTCGGTGGCCGGGGCGTGACAGGCTTCAACCTGTACTCGCTGCTGGTGGCCACGGTGGGCGCGGTCATCCTGCTGTCCATCCTGCAAGCCATCCGGAAATAGCGCCCCCGGATGTCGCGCCCTTCGCTGCCTAGAAGAGCGACAGCTGGGGTGACGTGGAGGGCCGCGCGGGGCGCCGGAAGGTGTCCGGCGCGGCCTCCGTGATGGATGAGGCGCGCATGCCCACCTTGCGCGCCGACGTCGCGAAGAGCTGGTGGATTGTTTGGGCGTAGAGCCCTTCGCCGCGCATGCGGTGCTTGAAGCGGCTGTCGGTGAGCTCCCCGCCGCGCGTCTCGCGGATGCGGTGCAGCACCCGCTCCGCGCGCAGGGGCAGCTTCGCGCGCAGGCGCTCCTCGAAGACGGCCTGCACCGGTCCGGGAAGCCGCAAGAGCGTGTAGTGCGCGCGCGTGGCGCCGGCCTCACGGGCGGCGGTGACGACCCGCGCGATGTCCTCGTCGTTGAGGCCGGGGATGATGGGGGCCACGGACACGGCCACGTCGATGCCGGCCTCCGTGAGCTTGCGGATGGTGGCCAGGCGCCGCTTCGGTGTGGCGACGAGCGGCTCCATGGCGCGCGCCAGCTCCTCGTTGTGGAAGGGGAGGCTGATGCTCACGAACAGCTTCGTCTCTGACGCCAGCCGCTGGAGCACGTCCAGGTCGCGCTCAATCAGCACGCCCTTGGTCACGATGCCCACGGGGTTGCGGTACTCGGCGCAGACCTCCAGGCACTGGCGGGTGAGCCGGAGCGACGCCTCCAGGGGCTGGTAGCAGTCCGTGACGCCGCTGAAGACGACCGTCTCTCCCTTCCACGACGGACGGTCGAAGGCTTCGCGCAAGAGCTCTGGAGCGTTGGGTTTGACGACGAGGCGCGTTTCGAAGTCGGTGCCCGCGCCGAAGTCCAGGTACTGGTGCGTGGGGCGCGCGTAGCAGTAGGCGCAGGCGTGAAGGCAGCCCCGGTACGGGTTGACGCTCCAGGAGAAGCACACGTCGGGGCTGTCGTTGCTCGCGATGATGGAGCGGCTGTGGTCCTCCCAGACTTCCAGGCGCGCGGGGGGAATCTCGTCCAGGTACTCCACCGCGGTGCTGGCCCAGGGGTTGGGCGGATTGTCGACGGGGCGGGCCTTCACCCTGCCAGGGTGTGGCTGAAAGCGCGTTCAGTCAAGACGCACGCGCGCCTTTACAGCGTGGGGGCCGCGGCCAAAGCTGCCCGGATGGCGAACTACACGGTCAAGCTCTCCAAGGCGCCGAAGGGGCATGAGATTCCACCGCTGCTGGCGGACGTCGGCGCCTGGATTGGCAATCAGTCCCATGGAACGCTGGGCTGGTTCGATGCGCTCGCGGCCGAGCCTGTTCCGAAGGAGTGGAACCCGGCGAAGGCGGACCGGCTTCACCGTGACGCCTTCGCGTTCCTCCAGCTCCCGGATGGCTCGTTGCTCGCGCTCGTGAACCCCGGCGCGGACGCTCCGTGGGCTGTGGCGTTGGTCGGTTCGGAGGGGGAGGCGCGGACGGTCGCGAACAGCCTCGAGGAGTTCCTGGCGCTGTGGGCCCGGGGCGAGACGGAGGTGTCCGACCTGGATGACGAAGAGGGGGCGTCCGGCCGCAAGGCGCTGGCTGCGTGGCTGAAGGCGAAGAAGGTCCGGGCGCCGAAGGCGAAGGACTTCGACTTCGCGGCCTGGCTGGACGGCGACGCCGTGCCCTCCGCGTCCGCGCCTCCCGCGACGGTGCACACGTTCGTTCCCACCGCGGTGATGAAGAAGCTCGGCCCGAAGGTCCAGCAACTGGCGGCGCTCATGGGACGGCGCTCGGACGACCCCGAGGTCATCGCCTACGTGACCGGTGTGCTTGGCAAGAAGGTGCCCGCGTCCACGAGTGAGAACACCGATTCGGTGAACGTCGAAGCGGCGAAGCACGGCGTCGAAATCGTCTTCTCCCACGACATCCTGAACGACGCCTTCCTGCCCATCCCGAAGACGGCCAAGACGTTCATCCCCTACGTCTCCTCCGCGTGGGTGCGCTCGAAGGTGGGCGAGGACGTCCTGGGCGTGTCGTGGAAGGTGAAGGCGGAGGCGGAGATCACGAAGCTGCTCGGCCCGCCCACCGGTCGTAGCGCCGCCTTCGCTGACGAAGACGCGCTCACCGTCGCCTATTGGGACTTCGCGCTCGACACCGCGGAGCACGTGTGGCTCACGCTCGAGTTCGACGAGTCCCTCTCCGTCACCCTCGCCGTGGACGGCGGGGGCGCCCTCGAGCGGTATCCCGACGTCACGACCGGGCTCTTCATTGGCTATGCCGCGACACGGGGCCTGCTCGATACGTCGCGATTCCCGGCGCACCGCGCACTGCTCGAGGCTGTCGCGACACGCAAGGCGAAGGGGTCGGAGTTCGTGAAGCAGGCGCTCCCGCGCGGCCTCTGGGACAACCACCTCCGCGATGCGCCGGGCCTCCGCGAGCTGGCGTGGCGGTGGTTCCACAACATGAACGGGCTGTGGATCACCGCCGACCTCAAGAAGACATTCGGAAAACGCGCGGGGCCGTTCGGTCACGACGCGCCGAAGCTCGACGACGACACCTGGGACGCCGTCGACAAGGCGGCGCCGCTCCTCGACAAGCGCTTCGCGGAGTGGCTCGCGAAGTAGCCTTCTAAGCCATCCGGGGTAAATCTTTGCCTACCCAACGAGTGCGGGCAGAGGAGATGAGACGTCGGAAGCCTCCTGGGCGGCCCAACTGCGCCAGGAGGTGGACGGCAGCAGCGTAGAAGTCCTCCCGCCGCTTCGTCAGCATGCGGCTGAAGTAC
>NZ_RAWF01000415.1:0-5074 GCF_003612075.1 Corallococcus sp. CA041A | reverse complement strand
GTGGGGGTGGGCTGCGGCGGGGCGCTTCCCGAGGAACTGACGGAGGCGGAACTCGCACAGGAACCCACCTCGGCCCCAGAGGTGACAGCCGAGGGCCTCTGCCTTCCCACCGCCGCGGGCACCCAGCGGGTGAAGACCATCCTGCCTCCTTCAGAGCTGGGCATCCCGCGCTTCGCGCTGGGGCCGGGCAGCTTCGTGGACTTCCAGGGGACGCTGCACTTCGCGGTGAACGATGAGGATGGCCGCCGCGGCCTGTGGCGGAGCACCGGCACGGACGCGGGCACCACGGAGGTGAAGGGCTTCCCGGCGACGGCGGGCAGTTGGACGCCGCTGTTGTCGCAGCTCACCGCCACCCCGGCGCAGCTCTTCTTCCAGGCGCCGGACGCGACGCACGGCGCCGAGCTGTGGGTGAGCAACGGGACGACGGCCGGCACCCGGATGGTGAAGGACCTGACGCCGGGCGTGGAGGACTCGTACCTGACGCACCTGACGGCGGCCGGCTCCACGCTGGTCTTCTTCAAGGAGACGTACGACGCCACGGCGTCCGCCACGCGCTATGAGCTGTGGAGGTCGGACGGCACCGACGCGGGCACGGTGCGCGTGCGCGACTTCGGCACCGGCGTGGACGTGAGCTACCTGGACGCGAAGCAGGGCAACGCGCTGCAGTTCTTCGTGCGCGAGCTCCAGGGCGCCACCTCCCTGTGGCGGACGGACGGCACCTCCGCGGGCACCTTCCAGCTGAAGCGGCTGGACGCGGGCCCCGACACCTACCCGAACGACGTGCGCCCCACCGGCGCGCAGACCCTCTTCAAGCTGGATGAGCCCAGCGGCCTGCAGGAGTTGTGGAAGACGGACGGCACGGCGGCCGGCACGGTGCGGCTGGCGTCCTTCGGCTCCACGCGCGGGATGCGAGTGCTGGGCGCGCTGGGCACGTACGCGTACGTCACGACGACGTCCTACAGCACCCAGTACATGGTCATCTACCGGGTGCCCCTCACCGGCGGGAACCCGGAGCCCGTGGTCACCCTGCCCAATGACTACGCGTCGCAGGGCGAGGCGTTCCCATACATCGATGCCGTGAGCCAGGTGCCGGGAGGCAAGAAGCTGTACTTCGCCGTGGCCATTGGCAGCAACGGCCCCGCGCCGCGCGACACGCAGCTGTGGGTGACGAACGGCACCGCCGGGGGCACCACGCTGCTGCGCCGGCCGCTCAGCCTGTCGGACGAGTACAGCTCGCCGGTGTACGCGGCGGCGGACAACCTGGTCTTCTTCAGCGCCTATCAGGTCACCGACGGCATCGAACCCTGGGTGAGCAACGGCACGGGGGCCGGGACGCGCCGCCTCAAGGACATCGCCGCGCCGGCCCAGGGAGGCTCCTCCTATCCGCGCGAGTTCTTCCGCCTGGGCAGCCGCGTCTACTTCAGCGCCTATGACGACACGCTGAACGCGCAGCTCTGGTCCACCAGGCTCAGCAACGCCTGCGTGGCGCCGGAAGACGCACAGTAGGCGCATGGGGCCTCCCCGCCTGGTCTCCAGGCGGGTGGCCGTGCCCGGCGGATGCGTGGGTGTTAGACACCTTCTCATGCCCACCGTCAGAGACAGCGCGCGCAGCGCGGGACTCCGCCTCGAACGCAGCCGGGCCTCCCGTCAGTTCGAGGAGCACGGCTTCCGCAACACCGCCCCCGTGGGGGCCGGCCTCCAGGGGAACGCGCTGCCCCTGCTGGGCGAATACTTCTTCGGAGGCGCGCAGCGCACGCCGCCCGCGCCGCTGCCGGTGGATGATCCGCGCGGCGCCTGGACCCGCGCGCCGGACACCGGCCTGCGCGTCACCTGGCTGGGCCACAGCACGATGCTGCTGGAGGTGGACGGGGCGCGCGTGCTGACCGACCCCGTCTTCGGCGACCGGGTCTCGCCCGTGTCCTTCGCGGGCCCCAAGCGCTTCCACGCCACGCCCGTGCCGCTGGACGCGCTGCCGGACCTGGACGCGGTGCTGGTGTCGCACGACCACTTCGACCACCTGTGCCGGAGCACCATCCGGGCGCTGGCGAAGCGGCGGGTGCCCTTCGTCACCGCGCTGGGCGTGGGGCGCCACCTGGAGGCCTTCGGCGTGGCGCCGGAGCTGATCACCGAGCTGGACTGGTGGGAGGAGCACCGCGTGGGCCCGGTGGCCTTCCGCGCGACGCCCTCGCAGCACTTCTCCGGCCGCGGCCTGGGCGACCGCAACAAGACGCTGTGGGCGTCGTGGGTGCTCACCACGGACAAGCACCGGCTGTTCTTCAGCGGCGACACCGGCCTCACCACGGAGTTCGAGGAGATTGGCCGGCGATGCGGCCCCTTCGACCTGGTGATGCTGGAGGTGGGCGCGTTCCACCCGAGTTGGGGCGGCATCCACCTGGGCCCGGAGAACGCGCTCAAGGCGCACGCCATGCTGGGCGGCGGCACGCTGATGCCGGTGCACTGGGGCACCTTCAACCTGGCGCTGCACGCGTGGGACGAGCCCGTGGAGACGCTGGTGAAGCTGGCCACGGAGCAGCAGGTGCGCCTCTTCACGCCGGGCCTGGGCCGGAGCCTGGAGCCCTCGCGCGTGGAGGGTGTGACGCCGTGGTGGCGCGACGTGGGCGAGCCCCGCCTCGTGGCCCCGGCTGGCGCCGTGACGTGAAGGCCGCGTGACGCCAGGGCTCGACGCCCACCCGACGCCCGGGCGTAGAGTCCCTGGCCATGCGCCCCTCCCTCCGGATCCCCGTCGCGCTGTCCCTGGCCGTCCTGCTGTCGCCGCTCGTGGCGTGCGACCCCGCGGCCGGGGAGCCCTCAAAGCCAGATGATCAAACGCCCGGCGTGACGAAGAGCGCGAAGCGGGGCCTCGGGTATGGCTATCACTCGGCGGAGGACCTGAAGGCGCTCTCCCCGGGGATGAGCTGGTGGTACAACTGGTCGCCCAAGCCGGAGAGCGGCGCGGCCAGCGTCTACGTCTCGGAGAAGGTCTCCTTCGTGCCCATGGCCTGGGGCGGCACGCCCACGGTGGCCCAGCTCGAATCGGAGATTCCGGCGGGCGCGCAGGTCCTGCTGGGATTCAACGAGCCCAACTTCAAGTCGCAGGCGAACAAGACGCCCCGCCAGGCCGCGGCACTCTGGCCCGTGCTGGAGGAGGTGGCCCGCCGCAAGGGACTCAAGCTGGTGTCCCCGGCGGTGAACTACTGCGGCGACTGCGTGTCGGAGGACGGCGTCACCTTCACCGACCCCGTGGTGTACCTGGATGCCTTCTTCAAGGCCTGCGCGAACTGTCAGGTGGATGCCATTGCCATCCATTGGTACGCGTGCGACCTGAGCGCGCTCAAGTGGTACGTGGGGCAGTTCAAGAAGTACAACAAGCCGCTCTGGCTGACGGAGTTCGCGTGCGGCGACCGGCCGCACAACGAAATCACCGTGGACGTGCAGAAGAAGTACATGGTGGATGCCATTGGCTATCTGGAGACGGAGCCCTCCATCGAGCGCTACGCGTGGTTCTCCGGCCGCAACAATGAAATCCCCTCCATCAACCTGCTGGGCGCCTCGGGTGAGCTGACCGAACTGGGCCGCCTGTACGTCACGCTCGCCGCCGGGGCCGCGCAGCCGTCGCCCTGACCGGGGTGAGGTTCCAACCTACACACAGGGTTGGACAGACGCGAAGACGTCTATTCGGTGCTCCTGGGATTCTGGGGCTAAAGTAGACGTCTCATGGCGCTCGACGCGGGGGACACCTTCGGAAGGTATGAGCTGGTGTCCTGGCTGGGCCGGGGCGGCATGGCGGAGACGTGGCATGCCCAGCTGGTGGGCGCGGCGGGCGTCACCAAGCCCGTGCTCATCAAGAAGGTCCTTCCGGAGTACGCGGACGACGAGGCCTTCATCTCCATGTTCATCAGCGAGGCGCGCATCTCCGCCACGCTGTCCCACGGCAACGTCGCCCAGGTCTTCGACTTCGGGCAGGTGGAGGGCGAGTACTTCCTCGCCATGGAGTTCGTCGACGGCAAGCCGCTCGACAAGGTGCTCAAGCGCGCGATGCGCAGCGGGCTGCCCGCCCTGCCGATTCCCGTGGCGGTCTTCATCGCGATGGAGATGTGCCGGGGCCTGCACTACGCGCACTCGCGCACGGACAGCAGCGGCAAGCCGTTGGGCATCGTCCACCGCGACATCTCTCCGGACAACGTGCTCGTCAGCTACGAGGGCCAGGTCAAGATCGTCGACTTCGGCATCGCCAAGGCGCAACTGCTGCGCGGCTTCAAGACGGCACCCGGCGTGGTGAAGGGCAAATACCTCTTCTTCTCTCCAGAGCAGGCGCGCGGAGAGGACGTGGATGCGCGCACGGACGTCTGGGCCACGGGCGTGGTGCTGTATGAGTTGCTGTGCGGCCGGTTGCCCGTGGATGGTCCGCCGCATGTCGTGATGATGAAGATTGCTCACGGCGAGATTCCACCGTTGAGCCAGCTGAGGCCGGACCTGCCGGAAGCGCTCAACCGCATCGTCCTCCAGGCGCTGAGCCCGGACCCGGCGCAGCGCTTCGCCACCAGTCACGCGTTCGGAGATGCGCTGGCGGGGTTCCTGTATGCGAATCATCCCCGCTTCTCGTCGTTGAGCCTCGCGCACCTGCTGCGCGTGCTGTTCCGGGGAGACCTGCTGAACGAAGGCCGGGAGCTGGCGGTTCCCGACGACTTCCTGGAGGAGCTCAAGGCGTGGCGGAACCCCGTGACGCCAGACCAGGTCCCCACGGTCCCCCACCTCCGGGCCATCAAGACGCCCCGTCCGTCCCCCGCGCCGGTCATCATCACGCGCGAGTCCCAGGAAGAAGAGGCGCCGGATGTGCCCACGGCCGAGGTCGCGCCGGTCCGCCGCTCCCGCTCGCCATGGGTGGGGCTCGCGGTGGGGGGCGCGGCGCTGCTGGCGCTGGGCGGTGGCGTCTGGTGGACACAGGTCCGGCGCGTGCCTGAAGTCCCGCGGGCAGAAAGCTCCACCGTGCCGCCCGTGGTGGCGACGGTGTCGGATCCAGCACCTGCACCCGTGGGCGCGGGTGCAGGAGTGACTCCGGAGCCACCGCCACCTC
>NZ_RAWF01000414.1:0-5077 GCF_003612075.1 Corallococcus sp. CA041A | reverse complement strand
GGCTTGGGCGCGGGAGGAGGGGGTGGCGGAGGAGGAGGCTTGGGGGCCGGCGGCTGCTGCGGGAGCGTGCGCGGGAGGCCGTTGTTACGAGGTCCGTCGATCGCCATCGTCTGTCTCCGAAGACTTCACTGCCCTCGGTGGGTCCAATGCTGGCGCCCTGGAACCGCGGCGTCCCCCGCCACCGGGTGCAATCCTTTTCACTATTATCGCATCAACCCGCCACGGGTTGCCTGATGACCCAGGCGGACCGGAATTTCAGGTATGCATTGGCCTACACTGTGCGAGTGGCGCGCAGGCGGGGCGGGGTGAAGGACAGCTCACGGACCTGAAGCCGGGACGTGGTGAAGCCGTCGAAGCGCTTGGGTGCGTCCGGCGTGCCGGCGCGGACGGCGACGTGGGACTCCACGTCCATCTCCAGGCGGACGGGCCACAGCCGGTCCAGGGAGAGCAGGCAGCCGCCGTGGCCCTTCGCCTCGGTGTGCATGGAGGCTTCGCCCTTTTCTCCCGGAGGCGGGCGGAGCGAGGCGGGGACGGGCTTGGGCGTGCGCGGCGTCTCCATCTGGAGGCGCAGCCCCACGGATTGGCCGTCCAGGCTGCGCAGCTCCACGCGCGTGTTCGCGCCGGTGAGGGCGCCGCTTCCCGCGCCCTTCTCTTCCCAGCGGGCCCCGACGCCCACCGGTTCGGCGGGCAGGAAGGTGCCCAGGTCCTTGAGCATCCCCGCCATCTGCTGCATCTGGCCGCGCACGGGCGCGGGCAGGTCCGCGGGCAGCTTCCACTCGAAGCCGCTGGAGCGGCCGTTGGGGGCCACCTGGCCTTCGCCCTTCAGGCCGGGGAGGGGAGACAGCTGCGCGCGGGCCGCCTCCACGGTGCGCACGGGCGTGCGCGCGGCGACGAGCAGGTCCACCTCCTCCAGCGTGAAGCGGTAGCGCGCGCTGCCATCCGGGAGCACGCGCAAGACCTCCACGGCCATCACCATCTGCACCCCCGGCATCACGGGGCCGGGCTTGCTGCGGCCCGCGTCGCGAAGCGTGGTGGTGGTCTCCGACCGCATGCCGATGCGCTGCACCCCGCCGAACAGGGGGCGCAGCAGGAGGGGCTTCTGGGGGGCCTGACCGCGTTGCAGGACGTGCATGGACCGCGACTCTAGCCCCGCCGCGCCGCTTGTGAATCCGGGCGCGGTCCGGCGCCTCGGCGGTGGACGATGGGCGCGGGTGGAAGCCGCCGGTGTCTGCGATTGCGCCCGGGCCACTGTACCCGTCGCGAACCCCCGGGACTGTGCTGCATTTGGATAGAGGAGATTCCAGGCAAGGTCAGACAGTTCTGTTTCAGCCCGCGAGGGTGTTTTTCCCAGGCCGCGAGAACGTACGCCCGAGGGGCGAAACACGTCGCGGAGACAGGATTGATTGTTTATAGACGTGTCGCCCAGGCCCGTCTGGAGGCAGCACTGAAGCACTCGCACCATAAGATCCTTCCAACTCACTCAGTGTATTGGTTCCTGGCGGGCCTGGCTTTGCTCTACGTGGAGGCGGCGGCGCTCCTGGATCCCCTGGGCGTGCCCCTGCTTCCGCACCAGATGGTGCAGGACGTGCTCCGGAGCGGGTTTGGCTTCTACCTGCTCCTCCTGGGCATCCCCTGCTGCATCTGGGTCCTGGGCTGGCGTGCCCGCGACCTCTTCGTGTGGCTGATGGCACCGCACACCCTGACGGTGGACGACGAGGGCCTGCGCGCCGACGGCACGCGGATCCGCTGGCGGGACGTGCGGGAGATCATCGAGCAGCACGCGGACGACTGCGTCACCCTTCGCCACACGGGTGGAACGCTGCGGCTGCGGCTGTTCCTGTGGAGCGACCCGGATGTCCTGCACGAGGCGGTGCTGGAGCAGGTCGTGTCGCGCCTCCTGGAGCGCGTGAGCCACCAGGTCTCCGAGGGGAAGCCGGTCCGCTTCGGACCGCTCGTCCTGGGCGACCTGGGGCTCATCCACCGGGGCAAGCTCTGGCGCTGGGACGACATCGAGAGCATCCGCCTCCAGGACGAGGTGGACCAGGGCTACGCGTCCCGCGACCTGGTCATCGTCGCCCAGGGCAAGGCCCGGAAGTTCGACGAAGCGAAGGTCATCAACGCGCCAGTCCTGCTGGCCTATCTGTCAGGCCGGCTGGCCGGCTGACGCACTCACAGGCATCCCGACATGGAAATCTACCGCTCCCCCCAGTCCAAGAAGCAGGCGGAAAAGCCGCGCGCCATCTACTACTCGCGGGGCAAGCTCATCGCGGGCGTGGTCATCTGGATCGTTGCCACGGGCCTCTTCGGCGTGCTCACCGTGCGGGCGCTCCCGGTGAGCAACATCTGGATCGCCGTCGCGTTGATCACCCTGGCCTCGGCCTGGATGCTCTTCAACTGCGTCCGGGGGCTGGGGAAGCTGGACAGCCCCGTGCTGCTCATCGGCCGGGACGGCATCCGCTTCCCGGATGGCGTGCTCATCGCCTGGGGGGACATGGAGGAGAACGTCTACCTCGACCAGTCCTACATGGGCCTGCCCGTCATGAAGATGGTGCAGATCAAGACCACGCTGGCGAAGCCCCGCGTGAAGAAGCTGCGGGTCTCCGCGCTCGCCATGGACAGCGACGAGTACATGGCGCTCTGCGACAGCTACAGCCAGGGCGGCGGGGCTCCCGCCGCGCGCTGACGGAAACCCGTACGCGCTTCAGCGCAGTGGGGGACGCAGCACGAGCACGGGCCGGCGGCTCAGGGAGAGCACCTTTCGCGCCACCGACCCGAGCACGGCTTCCCTCACGCCTCCGTGGCCGCGCGAGCCCAGGCAGAGGAGCTCCGCGTCCATCCGCTCCGCGGCCTGCACGAGCGCGAGCGCCACGTCCTCTCCGTGGAGGACCTCCAGCCGCGTGGTGACCTCCCGGACCTCCAGTCCCCTCGGCACGCGCTCCAGCAGGCGCTGCTTCAGGTCGCGGTGGAGCTCCGCGCCGGCGCGCTCGGGAATCACCGTCACCAGGTGCACCTCCGAGCCCGCGGGCGCCAGCGCGAAGGCGAAGGGGATGGCCTCGTCCGCGAGCGGCGACAGGTCCGTGGCCACCAGCAGCCGCCGCACCTGGGGCAGCGGCGCCTCGCCCCGGGAGGCAGTGGGGCTCACCGGCGCCACGCCCGCCGACATGGGCGCGAGCCGCAGGGCGTGGTGTGCCACCGAGGCCAGGTTGCCCAGGGCGTTGTGCGGGTGCGTGCCCACCACGAGCAGGTCCACTTCCTGCTCGCGGGCCAGGTCCACCAGGTGGTCCGCGGCGCGTCCCACGGCCATGCGCAGGTGCACGCGCGGCGCGACGCCCAGGCCCGTGTCCGCCAGCGCCGCCACCTCGCGGTGGAGCACGGCCTCGATGCGGGGCGCCACCTCATCCAGGTTCATGGGGGTGGGCAGTCCCAGGCGCCGACACTGCTCGAAGGCGTAATAGACATGCCCCGCCAGCAGCTCGATGGGGCCATCCGCGCCCAGCTCCGCCAGCCAGCGCCGGGCGGCCTCGCTGCCCCGTGAGCGATCCACCCCGAACATCACGCGCAGGGGCCGCGCACCCGTGAGCCAGGCCTCGAAGGGGGCGGCGTCACGGACCCGCAGGAGCGGCACGGCGCAGTTGCTCGCGATGCGCTCCAGGCTGACGCCCGAACCCAGGGCGGCGGGCTCTTCGCGGGGCGTCCCCACCACCAGCAGCCGCGCCTCGTGCGCGTCGCAGAAGACGGCCAGGGCCCGCGAGGAGCCGCTCTCCAGCAGGGAGGACTCCACCCGCGCGCCCAGCGGCTCCAGCCGCCGGAGCTCCTCGCGCAGCAGCGCCCGCAGGCCTTCGCGCACGGGCTCGGCGGCGACGCGGAGTTGATCCGGGTGGACCTGGTGGACGAGCCAGAGCGGCAGACCCCGGCGTGCGGCGATTCGCGCGGCCACCTCCGCGGCCTGACGGGAACCCTCGGAGAGGTCGGTTGCGCAGATGACGGCCATGGCTGGACTCCAGGCGGGGGGAAGGCGCCGCACCGGGGCTTTCCGGTGGGCGGGTTCGCGCTGGGAGCGCGCCCCGCTGTTGCTTCCAGGCCTCTTCAGGATGCGTGCCGTCCCGCCCCTCCGGCGTCCCCGGCCCGGCCCGCGCAAGGGTTGCGGAGCCTGGAGGCGCACGGGCGCAAAAGCTGCGCGCCTCCGGGGGGTATGGCCCGCGTCCACCCTCGCGGCATGGGCTTCGCAAACCGTCGCGGGCATCCCCTGGCGCAGGAGCGACCCGAGATGAGCCTCCCTGGTTGGCTGGACCCCGAGCGTGGCCACCGCGTGGAGCGGCGTGGCGAGCGTGGCGGGCGGGTGGTGTCGCGATGAGCGCGGCGAATGGCGCGGCGGCGGTGGCGGTGGCGGTGGCTCCGGAGCCGCGCTGGGGCCTGGAGCAGCGGGAGGCCGAGGCGCGCCTGGGCCAGCACGGACCCAACACCCTGACGCGCGAGCAGCCCCGCTCCGTGTGGCTCTTCCTGGGCCGCCAGTTCCGCTCCGGCATGGTGTGGCTGCTGCTGGGCGCGTGCGGCGTGGCGGCGCTCCTGGGCGAGGGCGCGGACGCGGTGGCCATCGCGACCATCGTGGTGCTCAACGCGCTGGTGGGCTTCCTCCAGGAGTACCGCGCGGACCGCGCCGTGCTGGCCCTGCGCGCGCTCACCGCTCCCAGCGCGCGGGTGCTGCGCGACGGCGTGAGCGCCGTGATTCCGGCGTCCCAGGTGGTGCCGGGGGACGCGCTGGTGCTGGAGGCGGGGGACGTGGTGGCGGCGGACGCGCGGCTGCTCTCGGCGCATGCGCTGCTCACGCTGGAGGCGGCGCTCACCGGGGAGAGCACGCCGGTGGACAAGCAGGTGGGGGCGCTGCCGGACTCCACCCCGCTGGCGGAGCGCAAGGACCGCGTCTTCATGGGGACCTCCGTGGCGGCGGGCACGGCGGTGGTGGAGGTGACGGCCACCGGCATGGCCACGGAGCTGGGCCGCATCGCGCACCTGGTACACACGGCTCAGGAGCCCCAGACGCCGCTGCAACAGCGCCTGGAGGGCGTCACCCGCATGC
>NZ_RAWF01000413.1:0-5094 GCF_003612075.1 Corallococcus sp. CA041A | reverse complement strand
GTGGTGGGGGCTGGCGCGGACGCGGGGACACCCACGCTGGACCTCTCGTTGCGGCTGGAGGTGCGCAGGCAGCACGGAGGCTTCCGACAGGGCTTCTTCGGGCCGGACTACGAACTGGCCCGCTTTCGAACGGCGAGCCCGGACGGAGCCCCGCTGGCGACGGCTTCCTTCCCGGATGGCTACTCCCTCCAGGGCGAGGTGCGGGCGGGCTGGGATGCCGTGAGCTACGGCGGGCTGCAACGGCACCTGCGATTGTCGCTGAGCGCGGAGGCCTTCTCCTGGGGCCGTTTGGACGTGGACGGCAGGGTGGCGATGCAACTGCTGGGACGCGACCTGGAAGTGGCGCTGAAGGGCTTGGGGATGGGCCTGGGTCAGCCCGGAGCACGCTACCTGGGAGCCGCGGAAGCACGTTGGCGGATCCTCTCGGGGAAGCTCTACGTGATGGGCACTGGAGGCACGCTGTTGTTCCCGGACGGGGACGGAGCGCTCCGGCCTGGAGCCGTCGCTTCAGTGGGCCTGGGGGTGGACAATGCGCGCTGAAGCGCTGTGGATGTGCCTGGCCGTTCTCGTCACCGGTTGCACGCCGCTGCGGCCCGTGTCCGGCAGGAGCCTGAGCTACACGCCGCGCACGGTCGCGGTTGAAGCATCCCCTGAAGCATCCTCGCACGCAGCCATCGTCGAGCCCGCGGAGGAGATGCCTCGGCTGCACCGTCGCAAGGCCATCCGCCAAGAGGGAACGGGCGCGAGTCCAGGCCGTGTGGCCGTGGCCGCGAGTCCGGCACTCCAGGAGGATGTCTGGGAGAAGTTGCTGACGGACGCGGGGCTGGAAGCGGGCGACGAACGGCCGCTGCCGGGAGGATCGCTCACCTCCATGCAGGCGGCGCGGCTCCTGACCCTGCTGCTGCGCAAGCCCGTGACGCTGGGAACCTTTCCCGCCCGCATGGCCGTGGGCCATGTGCTGCGCGAGGTGCTGGCGGAAGGCGCGGTGTCGCGCGACGACCTGTCGCGCAGGGTCGAGCGCTACAGCCGGGTCGCGGTGTTGCGGCCAGACGGCTACCTGGCCTGGGTGTGGAATGGCCGCACGCAGCAGAAGGCCGGAGCCGTGGAGTGGAAGGGCGGTGCGTTCCGGGCAGGCCCCTTCGAACTGGGCCGCTTCTACGTGAGCAACGGCTTCGTCTTCCAGCTCGCGGACGAACAGATGGTGCCGGTGAACGGCCCGGTGTTCGTCGAGGTGTATGACGACGCCGACGTCATTGGCAGGACCCTGGACGGAGCGGAAGCCGCGGTCGTGAAGCTGGCGCTCTCGCTGGGGAAGTTCTTCACGTACCCGCTGGACAGCGTCACCGCGCTGAAGGACCTGCCCGCGGGAGTGGCCGCGCTCATCGAGTCATCGCCCGAATACTTCGAACGCTTTCGGTTCATGTCCCGAGGCGACCAGATGCGGACCGTGGCCGAGCTGGCCACGAACCTCCTCCTGACCACAGGCTCCGCGACATCCGCGACGCGAACAGTGACAGGAGCCCTGACGGGTGCCGAAGCAACGGTGCCGGTCCTGTCGCTGTCCGCGCAAGGAGCGCTCACCATCGAGCGTGTCGCGGTACCCGTAGGCCGCGCGGCCTCCGTCCTGGGAGGAGGGCCGGGTGCGGCCATCATTCTCCAGCGGGCATCCACGGCGACACAGGGAGGTGCACCGTCCAAGGGGCCCGGCCAATGGGGACCCGTGAAGGAGTCCATGAAGCCGCGTGCCCGGCGCTATCAGGAGCAGATCACGGGGCACACAGCGGATGAGGCGTACTGGGTGGGAGGTACCAGCACGCAAGCGGGAGGAGTGAAGTTCGACGGTTTCAAGGACGGCGTGCTACTGGAAGCCAAGGGGCCCGGCTACGCGAAGTTTTTCGACGGGCTGGAGCCCAAGGCGTGGTTTCGCGAGTCGGGTGCCAAGGACATTGTGGCCCAGGCAAAGCGGCAGGGCGGAAGAGTTGAGGGCATGGGTATCCTCATTGAGTGGCATGTGGCAGAAGCCGAGGCGGCTGAAGCCATCGCTCTGTTGCTGGAAGCTGAAGGCATCAGAGGCATCAAGGTCATTCACACTCAGGCGCATTAAGGATGGAACCGCGTGACCGCCAATGCTGAGACCGCGACCCGGCCTGAGATGTTCTATGCCGGCGCTTATTGGGGACCGCGCGAGGAATCTCCCGAGGAGTGCGCACGGCGCACGGCGCTCTTACTCAACCTGCTCGCACCGAACGATCCGCTCTTGGCCAGTTGGTACAAACCTGCCCGAACACTCAGGGATGCACGCAAGCATTCCCTGATGCCGCCTGATGTGCCGACCCTCACCGAGTTGTTCCGGCGTGGCGTGAATCGTGAGAAGGGTGGTCCGGTCTTCGAGGAGCTCGGTTTCAGTTTCTGGTTTGGAAATGGCGATTCAGGTGCCGATAGCGTGAGTCTGCGGATCAACTGCGGCAGCTATGGCAAGGTCAACCCCAATTGCTGTGTGATGCCCTTGCCTTGGAGAGGGGCCTCTGTGGAGCGGGTGCTGACTGTTCCCATGTTGAGCGCCGTGCTGCGCAGTATGGCGCTTGCTTTCGACCCTGACTGGGCTGTCGCTGGATCTCATGAATACCGCAAGCAGATGAACGCGGACTCGACAGCAGGTGCGTTCGTCGGTTGGGTCACGTACCAGTCGCGACGCCGGGGGACGGTGCCTCCGCTTCCCGCGCCAGTCCGCATCGAGCCTGTTGAGGACAAGGGCGCGCTCATCATCCTCTCGCCAGAGCGCATCTCCGCGAGAAACCCCGAGCATGTCGAGCAGGGCCACCGTATCGGAGCGCTGCTGGCCAGGGCGGGCCTCATGCAGCCCGTCATGCCCTGACCCGCGTGGATTGATCAGATGGAAGGAAACCGCACCTTTGGCAGGACGAGCAGCCGTGTACCTTCCGCGTCCTGGAGTTCCAGAGTGTAGACGCCGCGAGCCTCACGGGGCTGCGCTTCGGCTTCCACGATGATCCGAGCGGTTCCGTCTTCGGAGCCGAGAGCCACTTCAATCACTTCCACGATCTTCAAGGTCTGATGATTCGGACCGATGAGGCTCGCCCTGGCGGCCCTACTGGATAGCGGCATCCCACCAGAGAACTCCAACTGCACAGCGACCCGGCGTGCGGAGCGGAAACTCCTGACGCGGAACTCCGTGCCTGAGGGACCCGTGACAGGTTCCTCCATTTCCAACGCCTGGACTCCTCCTTGTCCCAGGACCTTCTCTGAGAGGAGCACCGCCAACCCCACGTCGGGGCAGGCCGGCTTGTCGGACACGCCTCCATCCGCGGTTGCCAGAAGCGGGAGCAGGAACAGGAGCACGCACCCTCCTATTCGTCGTACCGCCACACGCCCTTCACGGACATCAGGTTGGGAACAATGGCGGTGTTCTCATCTCCCCCTTCACTGCGAGGGACGCCCCGTGTGCGATCATTGAGGAACCAGAGTTCGACACATACCGGAAATGTTTCACCCGTCTTTTCCTGACGCAGTTGGGTGAAACGACCGTAGACCCGTTTGGAACCCACATAGAGCGTGCCCGTCAGCAGGGAGCCGTGGCGAACGTGCCCCTCGATGCCATGCGTGTACACGGCAGCACGGCCCTCGCGGACGGTGACGAGCCTGGAGCGCACAGTCGGGTCGAACTTGGCGGCCCACTGCATGCCTTCGATATCGAGCTTCTGCATGGCCGCCTGCGCATCCAATGGACAGTCCTCGGCGGGAGGCGTGGGCCGGTCCACCAGGGGCGCGCTGGCGCAGGCCATGCCCGCCATACAGGACGCAATCGTCGCGGCCTTGATCACGCGAGCGGGTTTCGGAGACGGCGGGGCAGGGGGCTTGGTTGTCACGGGAGCACGTTCCTCGGGAGGCGCCACCACTGCGGCGGCGACGGGAACACTGTGCGGGCGGTCCGGCGTGATCGCTAATTTATGACCAACAGGGGCGGAAACACTCTCTGGGACCCCTGGGGTTGTATGTCGAGTCCAGCCCCGAAGCAGGACCTCCCAGGTCCCGGGTCCCGCCAGCAGCAATCCCAGGCACACCACCACGCCCACCCACCCCCAGGCCGGGAACCGGCGCGGGGCCACCGGCTCGGGAACAGGCCGGGGCCTTGGCGCGGGCTTCAGGTACGGCTGCGCGGGCCACGCCGGACGGCGGATCTGATTCGGCGTGCCCGGAATCTCGTCGAAGAGGTGCGCCTCGAACGCCGCCGCTCCACCCGAGAGCAGCCCTCGCATCAGCTCCGAGTGCGCCACCTCCCCCGTGCGAGGCCTCTGTTCCGGCTCCTTCTCCAACAGCCGCAGGATGGCCCTCGACAGGGGCTCCGGCACCTGGGGGTTGATGTCCCGCGGAGACGGCGGCAGCCGCTCCGTGATGGCCACCGCCAGCAGCTCCGGCTCCTGCCCCGGCGGGAACGGGTAGTGCCCCGTGACAGCCCGGTACAGGCACACACCCAGGGCATACAGGTCATCCGCCTCCCGGTACGGATAGCGCAGCTCCGGCTGCCTCCAGTGGCGCTGCTGGAACCGGATGGCCTCCGGACTGCGCAGGTGCAGCGTTCCCGGGGGCAGGGTGGTGGTCGTGAGCGTCGCGGCCCCCGTCTGGTCACCCGCCCCGAAGTCGATGAGCACCGGCACCTGCTCCCTCGCGCGGATCAGGATGTGCTCCGGCTTCAGGTCGCGGTGCAGCACGCCTCGCGCATGCAGCACCCCCAGCGTCATCGCCACCGAGCCGCCCACCATGGCCACCTGCCGGAACGTGGGGTTGACCGTCTCCACCCAGAGGTGGAGCGCCATCCCCTCCACGCAGTCCATGACGAAGTACGGCAGCCCCTCCACCGGATCCGGCCACCGCCCCGTGGCATGCACCCGCACCACGTTCGGATGCCACGCCCGGTCCAACAACAGCGCCATCTCCCGCAGCGCCCGGGCCGGGTCCGGATGCAGCGACAGCTTGAGCGCGAAGCTCCGCCCCGGCGCGTCCAGCGGCTCCACCCGGTAGACCGCGCCGTACCCGCCCACTCCCAGCGTCCCCTGCACGCGCCAGCGCCCCACCACC
>NZ_RAWF01000412.1:0-5146 GCF_003612075.1 Corallococcus sp. CA041A | reverse complement strand
GGGGCTCGTGGGGGCGGCGGTGCTCGCGCGCGGCCTCGCGGGGATGCTCTACGGCGTGGGCGCGCTGGACGCCCTGACGTTCGGAGGCGTGCCCCTGCTGCTGGGCGCGGTGGCGCTCGTGGCCAGTGGGTTGCCCGCCCGCCGCGCGCTGCGCGTGACGCCGGCCATCGCGCTCCGGGCGGACGAATAGGGCTTCAGGACACGGTGTCGTAGGCGGGGGGCGCTTCCCTCGGCATGCGGACCGTGAACGTCGTTCCGGCCTCTTCGCTGGAGGTCGCGCTCACGTGGCCTCCGTGCGCGCGCGCCACCTGCTGCACGATGTAGAGCCCCAGCCCCACGCTGCGCGACGAGCGGCCTTCGTCATGGTGGCCGCGCCGCATTGCCTGGAAGAGGGTGGGCAGCATCTCCGGCGGAATGGGCCGGCCCCGGTTGTGGACTTCCAGGACGAGGTCGTCCCCCTCCTCGCGAGTGGACACCCGCACCGTGGAGCCCGGCTCGCCGTAGCGAAGGGCGTTGGTGACCAGGTTCTGCACCACCTGGCCCAGCCGCTCCTCGTCCCACGAGCCCAGGCCGTCGCCCTGCTGATCCAGGACCACCTGCCGCTCCGGGAACGCCACCTGGACCTCCTCCAGCGCGTGGCGCGTGGCCTCGTGGAAGTCCATGCGGCGCCGCTGCACCGGCAGCCCTCCTCCCAGCCTCGCCTGGGTCACGTCCAGCAGGTCGCGGATGAGGCGGTTGGCGCGCTCGGCGCTGCTGATGATGCGGCCGGTGTTCTTTGTCGCGCGCTCCCCCAGGTCATCGCGCTGGAGCAGGGCGTTCGCCGACAGGAGGATGGCGTTGAGTGGATTGCGCAGGTCGTGGCTGACGATGCCGATGAGCTGCTGCTCGAACTCCCGCTGCTCTCGCGCCTCCGCCTCGCGCCGGTGGCGTTCGGTGATGTCGCGGCTCACCGTGGCGATGCCCATGTCCTCGCCCGTCGCGGCATCGCGCAGCGTGAAGAAGTTGTAGTGCACGGGGATCGCCGCTCCGGTGCGGAAGTGGCGGAGGCGGAACTCTCCGTCCCAGCGCCCGTGCTCGCGCAGCCTGGGCAGGATGACGTCGCGCACGTAGGCGCGGTCTTCCTCCAGGAAGTAGTCGAACAGGTGCGTGCTCCGCACCGCCTCCGGCCCCTCCAGTCCCAGCATCCGCTGGCCCGCCTCGTTGACGAACAGCGCCCGTCCGTCCGGTCCTCCAATGCCGATGAGGTCCGAGGACTGCTCCACCACGGCAATCAGCTTCTCTCGCTCCCGCTCCGCCAGACGTTGCTCCCTGCGCGCCCGCGCCGCCGCGAGATTTCCCTCCACGCGCGCCAGCAGCTCCCGCGCGGAGAACGGCTTCACCAGGTAGTCGGTGGCGCCCATGCGCAGGCCCTCCACCGTGGCCTCCTCGCCGGCGCGCGCGGACAACAGGATGACGGGCACGTGCACCGTCGTCGGGTCCTCGCGCAGCCGCCGCAGGAGCCCGAAGCCATCCAGCTCCGGCATCATCACGTCGCTGATGACGAGGTCCGGCATCCGGGCCCGGCACGACTCCAGCGCCTCCAGTCCATTCGCCGCGAGCGTCACCTCGAAGCGGTCCGCGAGCAGCGAGTGCACATACGCGCGCATGTCCGCGTTGTCGTCCGCGAACAGGACATGGCCGCCCACGGTCCTCATGAGGGGCGCGGGGGCCGCGTCGACCGCGAGCATGGCCGGCGTGCCCTCCGGCCCCAACCAGCCGGACGCCTCCTCCAGGAACGTCGCGGCGGTCGCGCTCGTCGGGACGCGCTCGGACGTGGACGCCGCCGTCTCCCGTGGAGCGTCAGCCAGGGAGGACGCCTCCGCGGGCAGCGTCACCGTGAAGGTGCTGCCCTGGCCGGGGCGGCTCTCCGCCTGCACGTCGCCGCCATGCAGGCGAACCAGCTCCCGCACCAGCGCGAGCCCGATGCCGCTGCCCTCGTAGCTGCGTCCCTGCGCGCCCTGCACTCGGTGGAAGCGGTCGAAGATGAGCGGCAGCTCCTCCGGTGGAATGCCAGTGCCGGTGTCCGCCACGCGCAGCTCCACCTGCGTTCCGCGCCAGCGCAGGCTCACGCGGATGCCGCCCTGGTGCGTGAACTTGAACGCGTTGGAGATGAGGTTGAGGACGATCTTCTCCCACTGCTCCGGATCCACCTTCACGGGGTGCGGCAGCGGGGGACAGTCCACGTCGAGCGTCAGTCCCGCGCGCTCCACGGTGGAGCGGAAGCCGCTGGCGAGCCCGCGGGTGAGCGCGGCGAGGTCGGTGGGCACCGCGGTCGCGTGCATGCGGCCCGCTTCGATGCGGGAGAACTCCAGCAGCGTGTTGACGAGCTTGAGCAGCCGCAAGCCATTGCGGTGCACCGTCCGCTGCCGTTCGAGCTGCCGGGGACCGAGCGGCTCCAGCGGATCCTGGAGGCCGTCCTCCACTGGCCCCAGCATCAGCGCCAGCGGAGTCCGGAACTCGTGGCTCACGTTGCTGAAGAAGTCCGTCTTCGCGCGATCCAACGCGGCCAGCGCCTCCACGCGGCGGCGCTCCTCCTCGCGGGCGCGGGCCTGGGAGATGGCCGTCGTCACGCCCCGGGCCAGCAGCTCCAGGAAGCCCCGGTACTTCTCATCCAGTGCCAGCCTGCGGCTCAGCCCCGTCACCAGGAAGCCCGCGGGCCGCGCATGCCCTACGCGCGGAAGGGGCTGCACCCACGCGGAGGCCGTTCCCTCCGGCCACGGCCCCACCGTGACGGTGCCTGTCTCCCCTGGCAGCCTCTCCCAGAGGAAGGCCGCGTTGGTGCTCGCGGCGTAGCCCAGGGGCCAGTCCGCGCGCGCCTGGCCCGTGCTGTCCGGGAGGGGAATCGACTCGGGAGCGAGCGCATCCCCCGCCGCCATCCCGCTCGTCCCGGCGAGCCGCGCGGTGCCGGTGGCGTCATCCACCAGGTAGAGCAGGGCGAAGGGCACGTCGAGCGGCGCAGCGGCGATGACGCGCATGGCCTCGCGACAGGCGTCGTCCGTGGTGGCCCGGTCCGCGGTGGAGGCACCCAGTTCGCGCAGCATGTCCAGCCGCCGCGTGCCCACCACCTGTCCGGTGGTCTCCGTGAGCGCCGCGAAGATGCCCGCCACGTCGCCGGACTCGTCGCGCACGGGCGAGTGGCTGTAGGTGAAGTAGCACTCCTCGACGAAGCCGTTGCGGTCGAGCGGCATCATCAGGTCATTGACGAAGATGGCCTCGCCGGTCTGGCGCATGCGCTCCCAGCCGGGGCCGAGCATGTGCCAGACCTCCGGCCAGGTGACGGCCGCTGCCTGCCCCAGGGCAGCGGGGTGCTTCGTGCGTCCGCAGATGGGCCGGTACGCGTCGTTGTAGAACTGGACGAACTCCGGACCCCACGCGACGTAGAGCGGATAGTCGGACGCGAGCACGATGCTGACGGCCGTGCGCAGCGACTGGGGCCAGGTCTCCACGGGGCCCAGGGACGTCCTCGCCCAGTCCACCTGCCGAAGCAGGGCGCCACACGCGCCACCGCCCCGCAGGATGTCGTCCACCGCGCCCATGTGCCTCCACGCCCAGGCGCGCCTTCAAGAATGGAGGCCACTGCTGGGTCATGGAACTTCGGGGTTTCGCGGGGCGATGGCCAGTGCGCAGAGCGGAGGCCCTGGCGAAACGTGCATCGATGAACGGCGGTCGCCTAGAAGGTGACCAGGCGACCGTCCACGGCCCGGGTCAGCGAACCGCGTGCATCACGGTCCGGTCACCTTGACGTTGTCGATGGCCAGACCGCAGTCGGTGAACTTCGACGTGCTGGTGAACTGGATCCGCGTGGATGGCGGACGTGATGGTCCAGCCCGGCAGCGCGTTGCTGGACGGGTTGAGGATGACGGAGTTGGACGAGCCAATGGCGTGGGTCTCGAAGCTGTCGTTGGTGGCGACGTTGATGCCCTGCTCGACGCTGCTCAGCTCCGGCTCGGAGCGCGCGGAGTCCGGACCCCCCAGCCCGCCAGCGTGAAGAGGCCAAAGCCCACCAGGGTGCCAAGACGCAGCATGGGGTTGGCATTCATGTGATGTGATTCCCGTTGAGATGTGTTTCGCCTGTGTTCAATGACAGGCGAAGCGCACTCCAGGTTCGTTCACCTTGGGTGTGGATGGCTTGGCGGGTGGTGCCATTGCACTGACTGCTGCCCTCCAAGCAGGTCAGAACCGGATGCTGCGCCTGTGAGGTGGAACAGGGCGATCCGGCGACCCACGGTCCACCGTCCAGTCGCTGATAGGGCCGCCGCCCCACGGGTAGGGGAGCGGCGGCCCGGGGCCCGCACGGATCAGCGGACGGGCTGCGTCATCACGGTCCGGTCACCGTGAGGTTGTCGATGGCCAGACCGCAGCCGACGCCACCGGAGGTGCTGATGAGCTCGATCCGCGAGACGGTGCTGGTGGCGTTGAACACGTAGGTGCGCGGGAACGTCGACCACGTCCCGGAGCTGTTGGAGAAGCTGGCGGTGCTCGGGCCGTAGTTGAGGGTGGCCGACCGGGACACGGTGGTGCAGGTGGGGCTGTTGGACACGTAGAAGGACACCGTGTAGCCGCCGCCGACGACGGTGGGGACGTCCTGGTACAAGGAGCCCGCGCCCAGGCCGTTGAGGTCGATGGACTGGATGCCGCTTTGCGCCGCCTTGTACGTGTTCTTCATCACCTTGATGCCGCCGGTGATGGTCCAGCCCGGCAGCGCCGTGCTACCGGCGTTGAGGACCACGTAGTTGAAATTGCCGATGTTGTTGTTCTCAAAGCTGCCGTTGGTCGACACGACGACGCCCTGCTCGACGTTGCCGAGCTCCGGCTCCTGGATCGCGGCATCCGGGCCCCCACAGCCCATCAGCGCGAAGAAGCCAAAGCCCACCACCGCGCCGCGACGCAGCATTTGCTTGCCATTCATATGATGTGATTCCCCCTGAGATGTGTTTCGCCCGCGCGTCGTGCGACAGGCGAAACATACCGTACATGATTTCACATCAAGTGTGTGAAACTTCACAGTGGGGTTGCTGGCTTGGTTGGCCTCCGGGCGGGTCAGAGGGGTGCGCAGCCACCCGTGGGTGCGGGACTGATCACGGATGAGGCATTGATGACACAGGGC
>NZ_RAWF01000411.1:0-5181 GCF_003612075.1 Corallococcus sp. CA041A | reverse complement strand
ATACACATCCACCTTGCCTTGCGGTCCCGAACCGTTCCCGCCGCCCGCCACCAACACCTTGCCCGAGGGCAGCAGCGTCGCCGTCAGGGAGTCTCGTGCCACTCCGGTGGCGAAGCTGCCAGCGGAAGTCCAGGCATTGGAGGCCGGGTCATAGAGGGCCGTGGAAGCCAGACGGCCCGTCGCGTTCTCCCCGCCCGCCACCAGCACCATGCCCGAGGGCAGCAGCGTCGCGGTGAGGACCTGCCGGGGCTCCGGCATGGGGGCCGCGGCCGTCCAGGTGCCCGTGCCCGGGTCGTAAAGGGCCGCGGAGGACAGATACCCGCCAGCGTTGTACCCACCCGCGACCAGCACCTTGCCTGCGCTCAGCGCCACCGCCGCGTGGTACTTGCGCGCCTCCGCCATGTCGGCCGTGGCATTCCACCCCTCCACGAGAGGGGACGCGTTGCGAGTCAGCGTCTTCTCTTCGGGCGGCTTGCTACAGCCGACGACAACACAGAAAAACCCCAACAGCAGAGCCCGGCCGGCTCTCATTGCTTGCATGACATCCCCATGAATGGAGGCTGTCTCCACGCCCCCCGTTGACTGGCCTTCGAAGGCCAGGGTGCCTCACTTGGCGTGAAGAATACAATCGCACTGCTGATCATCCAGACGTATGAGCTCATACGCTAATCCCACCCGCAGACTGGGGTTTTGGGTGACTCATGCGAGTCAAGATTCAGTCATCCGAGCTGACGACTTGCGTCAAGCTGTTGCGACGACCGTTTGAGACCGCCGGCTGAGGGTGGGACTCAAGTGAGTGTCGCTGCGCAATCTTTCGCCCTCAGGGGTTCTTCACGGCGAGACACGTTCATCGCCATGAGAGGGATTCCGTGAGGCAATGTTGGATGGGAATGCTGTGGGCGCTGGCGCTCGGGCTGCTGAGCGCATGCGGGCCCGGGGTGAAGGGCCGGCTGGGTCCCCAGCCACAGTTGGAAGCCGTGACCACGACGTTCGAGAGCGTGGACGGCACGATGCTCCGGTTGCAGGTGAGCGGCTCGCGGTTCACCCACGACTGCGCCGTGTATTGGAGGGGTCAGTCACTGCCGACCACCTTCGTGAGCGAAACGGAGCTGACCGCCGTGCTGTCGGCGACGACGGACATCTGGTCGGACGACGATGATGACATCACCGTGCGGAGTGCGGAGGGAGCCGTGTCTTCTGCCTGGCAGCTGCCCCATCCCAGGCTGGTAATCCTCGCCATCAGCCCAAGGACAATCCAAGCGAAGCCCGAGGGGCCGATCCGTTTGACGGTGACGGGCCGCAACTTCGTCACCGGCACCCAGGCCTCCTTTGACCTGAGCACCTATCTCACGACGGTCCGGAGCACCGACACGCTGGAGGTGGAGCTCCCGGCCTCCGCGCTGCAATCTTCCGGGACCCCATCGCTCCAGCTCAGGACGCCCTGGCCCATCTGCGGCGGCGGCATGGGCCCCTGTGATCACATCCTCAGCGACCCGTATTTCGTCCAGGTGGACCCCGCCGACCCGTGCCAGGGGGGCGCCTGCGAACCGCCGCCTCCCACCTGCAACGCGTCCAACTGCAATGGCTGCTGCAACGGCACGACGTGCGTGGCCGTCTCGTCCCAGTCCAACGGGCAGTGCGGCCGCGGAGGCAACTCCTGTGGGGCGTGTGGCTCGAGCGCGCCGGTGTGCCAGGCCGGGGCGTGCGTCAGCCTGTGCCAGCGTGTCACCTGCAACCAGTCTCCGGCCTCCACCTGTCTTGATGCCACCACGGCGCAGCAGTACGTCACGCCCGGCACCTGCGCTCCGTCCACCGGAACGTGCAGCTACTCCCCCCAGATGGTGGCATGCGCCGACGGGCAATCCTGCGTGAACGGAGTCTGTGCAACGAGCAGCCCGCCATGGAGCCAGGCCCACCCGGCCACCGTTCCCTCCATCCGCAAGGACTTCGCGACGGTCTACGACTCGGCCCGTCAGCGCGTGGTCCTCTTCGGGGGATTCGACGTGCAGCAGGGGCAGCCCCTCAACGACACCTGGGAGTGGGACGGCACGAATTGGGAGCAGAAATCACCCGCCATTGCGCCCAGGTCACGCGCCTACCACGCGCTGGCGTACGACTCGGCCCGTCAGCGCGTCGTCCTCTTCGGAGGGGCGGAGAGGAAGAGCAACAGCGTGTACGTCGATCTCAACGACACCTGGGAGTGGGCCCCCCAAGGCTCCTCTGACTGAAGTTCGAGCAGAGGCCCACGGGGCGTCACCGGACGACACCCTGTGGGCCTCCTCGGCACCTCTGCCTCAGCCCTCACCCTCAACAGGCCTTCACTTCGCCCCATGCGTTGAGTCAAAGCGCTCGCGGGCCTTCTTGACGACGCCGATGTGGTCGATCGACCAGTTCCGGATGGCGTCAACGATGCCGTAGAGAGAGCGGCCAAGCGGCGTCACCTCGTATTCCACCGTGACGGGGACCGTCGCGAAGACGCGGCGCTCGACAAGGCCATTCCGCTCAAGGCGGCGCAGCGTCTGTCCGAGCATCTTCTGCGTGATGCCTTCCACCTTGCGCTTCAGCGCATTGAAGCGCATCGGTCCGCCGGAGAGCGCGAGCAGGAGCAGCACCGACCACTTGTCAGCGAGTTGGTCGAGCAGCTCCCGCGTCGGGCACGTCGCGACGAAGGGGCCTCTCGGTTTGCGTTTGGCCATCGTGGTTTCCTCCAGGTGCCTTGGTCCCATCCAAGTACCCTGAACGCCTCCTGGTATCCTCTTGATACCAGATATCCCCAGGCACATGGTGGGGCCCATGAATGACTTCCAGCATGACGTCGTCGAGGCCAACGGGATCGCGATCCACGTCGCATCGGCCGGCAAGGGGCCGCCGCTCCTCTTCCTTCACGGATTTCCGCACACCTGGTTCGTATGGAGGAACGTGATGCGAGCGCTCGCCAGCGAGCATCACGTCATCGCACCGGACCTCCGTGGTCTCGGAGACACGACACGGGCGGCGTCGGGCTATGACCTCGACACGCTCGTCGCCGACGCGCTCGCCGTGCTCGACGCGCACACGAAGGAGCCCGCGGTCATCATCGGCCTCGATCTCGGCGCGCCGATCGCGTTTCTCGCCGCCTCGCGCCATCCCACGCGTGTGAAGAAGCTCGTCGTCATGGAGGCGCTTCTCGGTGGACTCCCTGGCGCGGAGACGTTCCGTCCACCGTGGTGGTTCGCGTTCCACGCGATCCCCGGCATGCCGGAGGAGGTCATCTCGGGCCGCGAGGAGGCGTACCTCGACCACTTCTTCGCCATCGGCACGAAGCGCGGCCTTCCCGCCGAGGCGCGCGCCGCATTCCTCGAGGCATACCGTGGCCGGGACTCGCTCCGCTGCGCCTTCGCGCACTACCGCGCGCTCCCCGAAAACGCACAGCTCCTTGCGAAGGTCGAGCGCCTGACCGTCCCAACGCTCGCGATCGCCGGGGGCGTCGTCGGCGACGCACTCGCGCGTCAAGTCGCGCCGCTGTGCGACCACCTCGAGACCGCGCGCCTCACCGACGCCGCACACATCCTGCCCGAGGATCAACCCGCGGCGCTCGCGGCGCTCCTGCGAGGCTTCGCCCGGACGCAGGGCTGAGCGTCCTGGAAGCCCCGCGTGTCCCACAAGCTGAGGATGCCCCTTGCTGCGGCATGGGGACGCGCCCGAGGTTCTTCAGCGTGGCGTTACTGTGTCGCGACGTGACGCCCATCCGGCGATGAAGACGCGCGTGTTCGTCGATTTCTTGAGCGAGCCGGCTTCATCCGGCGCTCGCTCCGTGGCGGGCCATGCGGGCAACGACGAGATGGTGGAAGGGCCGGATGACGTTGAAGTACACGGGTCCGGCCCAGTTCCGGTAATGCACCAACGTCACCACGTGGAAGCGCCGACGGGGGCCTTCCGCGGGCTCCACCACCACCGCCAGCGTGGCCTCCAGGTGCGTGTCCTTGGCCGACACCACCCACACGTGCTCTTCCTCGGCATGGCGCACGGTGAAGAATGAGGCCGCGCTGCCCGGCGTCATCGGAATGTCCGCGGGCCGCGACAGGCGCTGCTGGGGGATGCCGTGCTGCCGCATCCCGAGCAGCCGCACGAACACGGCGCGAACCCGGTACAGCGCGCTCACCCACACGGGCTGGTAGGACATGAGGCCTGCCAGGAACTGGCGCAACGTGGCCTGGGATTCCACCGTTTTCACGTCCACGTGGACCGCACCCTGCGCGAAGGGGCGCAGAACGTCCGGCAGCGACCTGCTCGTCACCCGCATGTGGAGCCTCCCATTGTCCATCCGATACGCTACCGTATCGCGATACGGTAGCGTATCGAGGTGCTGGAAACCCGTGCCTCCAGACTGGATTGGACGATGAGCCGCACTCCTTCCCGAGTTCCCGAACCGGCGTCCTTCCGGAGCATCGAGGACATCCGCAGGGCCCCTCGGGGGGCCGGGTTGTCGGCGGAGGATTGGGCGGATGCCGCGCTGTGGAGCCTGGAGAATGGCGTGGATTCGCTGTCCGTGGAGCGGCTGGCGCGCAACCTGGGGGTGACGAAGGGCGGCTTCTACTGGCACTACAAGGATCGGTCGGACGTGCTCCAGGCCGCGCTCTCACGGTGGGAGGAATGGGCGACCACCCGGGTCATTCAGCGCCTGGAGGCGTTGCCGGACCCCAGGGCGCGCTTGCGCCAGCTGCTGGAGCTGACCTTCGAGCAGGGCGCGCATGGAAGAATCGAGGTCGCCCTGGTCGCTGGTGCTTCTTCGGACCCTCGCATCCAGCCGGTGCTTGCGCGGGTGTCCCAGCTGCGCATCGACTATCTCACCAGGCTCTACAGGGCGCTGGGGCTGCCGGCGCGTGATGCTCGCAGGTGGGCGCTCCAGGCGTACTCCACCTATGTGGGCCTGCTGCACCTGTCCATCGCCAGCCCTGAGTCGCTGGGCACGAGCCGTGCCCGGACCGAGTATGTGCAGCATGTCGTGCGGACGCTCATGCCGGTGTGAGGGTCGCCTCACTTTCCTGCCTGCTTCTGCCGGACCGAATACTCAGTGGGCCTGCTCCGGTTCGGTGGACAGGTTGACTACGCTGCCAGCCTCTTGGTTGCGGCCCTCCGCTCGTATTCCACTGGGCTGACGTAGCCCAGGGCGGAGTGGCGCCGCTTCCGGTTGTAGAACAC
>NZ_RAWF01000410.1:0-5192 GCF_003612075.1 Corallococcus sp. CA041A | reverse complement strand
GCGTGGAGGGCAGGTCCACCCAGCGTACGTCGGAGGTACGCAGCCCCGCGCGCGCCAGAATCCACAGGGCGAAGTAATGCGACGAGCCGCCCGGATACACGCCCACCCGCTTGCCTCGCAGGCTGGCCAGGTCCGGCACGCCCACCGCCGCCATGGCCTCCTGGCCCCGGCTGCGTCCCACGAGCAGCACCGTGCGCGGCGCCGCGTCCCTCAAGGTCGGCGCCCAGGACGCGAGCCGGTCCACCGACAGGGCGGCCATGTCCACGCCGCCGTTCTCCGCGCCCACGGACAGGGCCTGCTTCAGCTCCTCTTCGCGCGCGAAGAGCACCGCGCGGGCGTCCAGCGCGTAGGCCGTCTTGAGCAGCCCCTGCGCGGCGCCCGGAGGAGTGGCGGGGTTGTCCAGGGTGGTGGCGCCGCCGGCTGCCACGAGCAGCGCGGAGGCGGACCCGCGCGGGGTGAAGCCAATGAGCACGGGCCTGAGCGGCACCGATGCCACGTCCGCCACCGGGGCCGCGACGCCCGCCGGGAAGTCACCCGGGGACAGCCGCACCGCTTCACGGGTGGAGGGAAAGAAGCGCGCCTGCAGGCGGTCGAGATAACCCGCCCGCGAGGCGAACACGTACCCCGCGCCCAGGACACAGAGCGCGAGGAAGAGAAAGAGGCCGGGTCCGCGGTGCAGCTTCATCCGTGTGCGCCGGCCCCTTTCATGGGGGGAGACCTACTTGATCTCCACCTTCTTGCCGATGGTCTTTTCCGGACCGGCACCCACGTCCGACACCGGCGCGGGGCTGTCCATCAGGCCCATCTCCATCTTGAACTGCTTCACCAGCTCGTCGCCCTGGATCTTCTCCGCCTCTTCCTCGATGGCCGCGGCCTGGTGGTCCACCGACTCCAGCGCCATCTGCATGCGCGCCTCGTTGATGGCCGTCTTCTCCTGGACCTTGCGGAGCATCTCGTCGTGCGTGGAGTCCACGCCCGCGACGGTGAAGGACTCCATCGTGTCGGCGACCTTCGCCTGCCACTTGGCGCGGCGCGCGTCCCGGACGGCGTTCATCGCCTCCTGCGTCTTCCGGTCCTTCTCGCGCATGAACGCCTTCTTGACGTTCAGGGCCTTCTCGTAGGCCTGCTTCGCGATGTCCAGCTGCTGCTGGTTGCGCGCGAGGGCTTCCTTCTCCCCCTGCAGCTTGGTCGCGTAGGTGCCGGCCAGGTCGTCACGGCCCGCCTGGATGGCGGCCTTGACCTTGGCGGTCAGCTCCCGCACGTCCTGCTGGTACTTCATGTTCTCCTTCTCGAGCAGCGTCACATTCGCCCGGACCATGGCGATGGACTCGTTCATCTTGGGGACCTGATCGTTCAGGTCACGGATGTTCTGCTCGAGAATCAACTCCGGATCCTCGATGGAGGAGACGAAGAAGCCCGCGAAGCTCCGCATCGCTCTCTTGAATCGCTGCCACATGTCGGCTCTCACCTCCGCCTGTGCCTAATCCCAGTCACCTTACACGAACTCCGACGCCCACAAGCATCCGGCCGCAAGGCGCGTGTCACCGTGACTACGCCTGCCCGGAACGGATGATTGCTCCGGAACAGCCACCGCCCGCCAGCCCGGCCGGGTCCAGGGCCACCGGTCCGGCCCCCATCCGCCACTCCCTGTCCCCTAAAGGGGCCACCCGGGGTCGCGAAAGACGCTGTGGCCATGAACTTGCCGGGTGGGGAGGAAGCGGGGAAAACGAACGTGTCGCATGGACCCGACTCCTCCCGTTGCCTTTGAAGACGAACTCGCGCGGGTGGTGGCCGCCCAACGGCGGCGCGTCCTGGGCGCCGGGGCGGCGGTGCGGCTGGTGGGCACGGTCGTGTTCTTCGCCGTCAGCCTGGGGCTGTGGCTGACGGGCGCGCGGGACTGGGCCCACTACCCGCCCCTGCTGCTCTGCTACGGCGGCGTGGTGGCGCTGCTGTTCGCGCTGCGCGCCAGGCCCCTGACGAAGCAGCTGGGCATCGTGCAGTCGCTGGTGGACGTGGGGCTGGTGTTCGGCCTCCAGCAGCTGGCCCTGCCGGTGTCGCCCTTCCCCGCGGGCGTGGCGGGCTTCAGCCTGGGGCTGTTCGCGCTGGTGGTGGCGCTGTCCGGCCTGGAGCTGATGCCCTGGCTCGTCTACGGCGCGGCGGGCCTGGCGTCGCTGGCCCAGGCCGTCCTCATGCACCAGGCGGGCGTGGGCCCGGGGGCCATGGCCGTGGCGGCGGTGACGCTGGTGCTGGTGGCGGCGGTGAGCCACTACGGCACCGGGCGGCTGCGGCAGCTGGCCATGGACCTGTCGCACGCGGAGGTGGCCCGGCAGCTGGGGGCCCGCCGCACCCACGAGGTGGAGGACGCCCACCGCACCATCGAGCGGATGCTGTCCGAGGCCCACGCGCGCAACGCCCAGCTGGAGGCGCTCCAGGCCCACCAGGAGCAGCTGATGCAGTTCCTGGTGCACGACCTGCGCTCGCCGCTGTCCGCCGTGACGCTGTCGCTGTCGTGGATGGAGCAGGAGCTGCCCATCGGCACGCCGATGGTGGAGTCCGTGCGCACGGGCCTGGCCGTCACCGCGCGCCTGGACCGGATGATCTCCGACCTGCTGGACGTGCCCCGGCTGGAGCAGGGCCGGCTGTCCCCGCGCAAGCAGGCCTTCCCGGTGGCGCCGCTCTTCGACGAGGTTCGCCGCTCGCTGGATGGCGCGGCCCGGCTGCGCAAGATCAAGCTGGAGCTGTCGTCCCCGCCGGGCTTCCAGCTGGTGGGCGACGCGGGCCTGCTCATCCGCGTGGTGGAGAACCTGGCCACCAACGCGCTCCGCTACGCCCCGTCCGGCGGGCGGGTGCGCCTGGAGGCCGGTGAGGCGGAGGGCTTCCAGTGGCTGGCGGTGCGCAACGACGGCATCGCCATTCCGCCGGAGGCGCGCGAGTCCCTCTTCGACAAGTACGTGCAGGGCCACCGCGAGAAGGAGGGCCGCCGGGGCTACGGCCTGGGGCTGTACTTCTCCCGGCTGGCGGCGGAGGCCCACGGCGGGCGGCTGGCGGTGGAGGACGCGGAGGGCTGGGCCACGTCCTTCGTGCTGCGCATGCCCCGGGTACAGCCGACCTCGCAGTCGTCGCTGGACCCGACGGCCGCCTGGCGCCGCTAGGACGCCTTCAGCTTCGCGCGGGCGAAGAGCTTCGTCGCCTGCGTGCGGGCGTTGGCCAGCACCGTGTTCGCATCCAGCGTGGTCAATTCGCCTTCGCGCAGCACCAGCTTGCCGTCGATGAGCACATGCGACACGTCCGTGGAGCGCGCCGAGTACACCAGCGGCCCCGTGACGTCGTCCGGCAGCGGGCAGAAGTGGAAGCCGCGCGTGTCCACCACGGTGAGGTCCGCGCGCTTGCCGACCTCCACGGAGCCCACCTCGTCCTCCAGACCCAGGGCGCGCGCGCCGTGCAGCGTGGCCATCTCCAGGACGTGCATGGGCGTCATCGCCACCGGGCCCACGCGCGGGTTGTGCAGCACGGACGCGAGCCGCATCTCGTGGAACAAATCCAACGTGTTGTTGCACGGGGCGCCGTCCGCCCCCAGCGCCACGGGGATGCCGTCCTTCAGCAGCTCCGGCACACGCGCGTAGCCCGACGCGAGCTTCAGGTTGGAGCCCGGGCAGTGGCACACCACCGTGCCGGACTCGCGCAGCAGCCGCTGCTCCTCGCCCTCCACCCACACGCAGTGGGCCAGCGTGACCTGGGGACCCGTGAGCCCCAACCCGTGGAAGAAGGCGATGTTGTCCTGGCCCGTCACCTGGCGGACCACGTCCGTCTCCGTGCGGTTCTCGCTGGCGTGTGAGTGGATGCGCACGCCCTTCTCCCGCGACAGTCGGCCCACCTCTCGCAGCAGCTCCGGCGAGCAGGACAGGGCGAAGCGCGGCGCGAACGCGTAGCGCAGGCGGTTGTCGTGGGTGCCGTGCCAGCGCTCCATCAGCGCCAGGCTCTCCGACAGGGAGTCCGCCGTCGTCTCACGCAGGCCGGCGGGCACCTCCGCGCCGGAGTCCATCATCGCCTTGCCGCCGACGAGCCGGAAGCCGCTGTCACGCGCGGATTCGAAGACGGCGTCGTAGTGGTGCACGGTGCCCATGTCGAGCGCCGCCGTGGAGCCGGAGCGGATGAGCTCCGCGAAGGTGAGGTCCGCGCTGGCGCGCAGGGACGCCGCGTCGTGCGCCGCCTCCATGGGCCAGATGCGCTCCTTCAGCCAGTCCAGGAGCTCCCGCTTGTCCGCGTGGCCGCGGAACAGCGTCTGGCAGGCGTGCAGGTGGCCATGGATGAGGCCGGGCATCACCACCTGCCCTGCGAGGTCCAGGACGCGGCAGGCGCCCTTCACCTTCAGGCCCCGGCCCACCTTGGCGATGCGCCCGTCCTGCACGAGCACGTCCGCGCGAGGCAGCACCTCGCGGTCCCGGTTCATGGTGACGACGGTGGCGCCAGTGAGAAGCAAGTCCACGTGAGGGAGGTCCTAGAAGAAGGAACGGGTGAAGGCGTGGGGCAGCAGCTCGCTGAGCGGGTAGCGCGCCTCCTGCCCGTTGAGGGTGCGGCTTCGCACCGGAAGGTCAGGCCCGGCGAACTCCGCCATCACCTGGCGGCACATGCCGCACGGGGGACAGGGCTCCGGGGTGTCCACGACGATGGCCACGGCCACCGGCTTCTCGCGGCCCTGGGCCACGCCCGCGACGAACGCGTTGCGCTCCGCGCAGACGGTGAGGCCATAGGTGGCGTTCTCCACGTTGCAGCCGGCCACGATGGAGCCGTCCGCGTAGAGCACGGCGGCCCCCACGGGAAACTTCGAGTACGGCACGTGCGCGCGCTGACGCACCCGCAGGGCCTCCTCGAACAGCCGCTCCCAGGGAATCTCCTCCGCCATGCCGCCCTCCTTCGCGAAGGCGCCGTCCACCGGCGCCCGCGTCCATCCGGGGATGCCCTAGCGGGCGCCCCGGGGTTCGTCCTTGCTCTGGTCGTCCAGGTGCCGGGCGATGGCGAGCTCCAGCTCCACCGGTAGCTCCACGAAGCGCACGCGCACCACCGGGCCCGTCATACCGGCCTTGGGGGGCAGCACCTCGCCGCGCACCTGCACCTCTTCCAGGGACGGGGGAAGCGCGAAGCGCACCTCCACGGTCTGGCCCGGGTCCAGCGCCTCTCCCACCCACCCCACG
>NZ_RAWF01000040.1:0-43901 GCF_003612075.1 Corallococcus sp. CA041A | reverse complement strand
AGATATGTATAAGAGACAGATCAGGGCCAGGTTGAGGACGTAGACAAGCGCCACCACGCCCAGCGCGGAGAGGATGCCCGCCCGCCGCTTGAAGATGAGCAGCGCGATGGTGAGCGGGTTGAGGACCGTGAACAGCTCGTTCACGACGACGAACGGCATGGGCAGCGGATCCGCCGGATCATTCGCGAAGAGGCCGTACTTCGCCACGACGAGGATGTGGATCAGTGAGCCCACGGAGAAGCACACGAACCAGATGGCCAGGATGATGCGGTTGGGCCACGGTGAGCCCCCGCTGGATGTCGCGGATGTTTCAGTGGTCATGACTTGTCCTCCAGGGCCTCGCGCAACAGCGTGGCCACGTGCCGCACGTACGGCTCCTGCATGAGTTGATGGTGTCCCCCAGGGATATCCCTCACGTCCAGTCCCCCCCGGACGAAGGGTTCCCAGCCGCGATGGCGGGGCACCCCGGGGGTGGGGGTCCCTTCCGTGGCGGCGAGCAGCAGCGCCGGTCCGTCGTAGGGGCCAGGCACGTAGCGGTCCATGGCGCGCAGGTTGGCCTGGTAGACGCGGAACAGGGCGCGCAATTGCTCGCGGCCCGTCGCTTCCTCCAGGAGGCCGGCCTGGACGCCCATGGCGAGGAGCGTCCCCAGCATGGCTTCGTCATCCATGCGCTCCAGGGCCTCGTCGGGCACGGGCAGGGTCAGGGAGAAGGCCTGGGCCACCGTCAGGGCGAAGGCGACGCGTGTGCTGGCGTCGGGGTCCTTCTTGGGGACGTCACCAGGAGGCGCTCCGACGCCGGGGACGTAGGCGTCCAGGAGCGCCAGCAGCCCCACGGTCTGGCCTTGAGCGCGCAGCTGGCGGGCCATCTCGAAGGCGATGACGCCGCCGAGCGACCAGCCCGCGAGGCGGTACGGCCCTTCCGGCTGCTCCGCGCGAATGGCGGCCACGTACAGGGTGGCCATCTCCTCCACGGTCTCCACCACGGCATGGCCGGCCTGGAGGCCGCGAGCCTGAAGGCCGAAGACGGGTTGGTGGGGCCCCAGGAGCCGCGCCAGCTCCGGGTAGGCGAGCACGTTGCCGCCACCCGGGTGGACGAGGAACAGGGGCCGGAGGCCCGCGTCGCCCTTCTCCAGCGGGACGAGCGGCGACCACGTCTCCGTCTCGGCGCGAAGCAGGTTGGCCAGGTCCTCCACGGTGGGGTGCTGGAAGAGCGCGGCCAGGGGGACATCGCGGCCCAGTTGTTCGCGCAGCGCGGCCATCAGGCGGACCGCGAGCAGCGAGTGGCCTCCCAGCGCGAAGAAGCTGGTGCGCACCCCGATGGGCTTCACGCCCAGGACCTCTTCCCACACCGCCACGAGCTGGGACTCCAGCGCGTCACGGGGTGCGACGAAGTTCTCGGCCTGGGACGTGGTGACGTCCAGGTCCGGCAGGGCCTTGCGGTCCACCTTGCCGTTGGAGTTGAGCGGCAGTGCCTCCAGCACCACCACCGCTCCGGGCACCATGTACTCCGGCAGCCGTTGGCGCAGACTTGCCTTCAGCGACTCCGCTTCCAGTGTCGCACCTGCCTTCGGCGCCACGTACGCCACGAGGCGCTTCTCCGCGCCCTCCCCCTTCGCAACCACCACCGCTTCCTTCACGGACTCCTGTTGACGCAGGGCTGCTTCGACTTCGCCCAGCTCGATGCGGAAGCCTCGCACCTTCACCTGGAAGTCCACTCGGCCCAGGTACTCCAGCACTCCGTCCGCGCGGTACCGCACCCGGTCTCCCGTGCGGTACATGCGGCTGCCTTCCGGGCCGTAGACTTCCGGCAGGAACTTCTCCGCCGTCAGCTCCGGCCTCAGCAGGTAGCCGCGCGCCTGGCCTTCGCCCGCCAGGAACAGCTCTCCCGCGACGCCCACCGGCACCGGCTGCAGGTGCTTGTCCAGCACGTAGGCCCGCGTGTTGGTCAGCGGCCGGCCGATGTTCGGCACCTCTGCGCGCCCCACCAGCGACCACGTCGAGTACGTCGTGTCTTCCGACGGGCCGTATAGGTTGTAGACCTTCCTCACCGTGGGGATGCCGTAGACGCCCTTCGCCAGTGTCTCCGGCAAGGCTTCACCGGCGAGGTTGATGACCTGCACTGACGGCGGCACCGCGTTCAGCCGCACCAACTGCGCCATCGCCGACGGCACCGTGTTGATGAGCGTGACGTCCACCTCCGGCTTCTCCTCCACCAGATGCAGGGCGTTGCGTACCACCACCACGCTGCCGCCTCGCACCAACGGCGCGAAGAGTTCGAAGACGGAGAGGTCGAAGTTCAGGCTCGTCGCCGCGAGCACTGCCTTCGTCTCTTCTTCGGTGAACGTCTCCGTTGCCCACGACAGGAAGGCCGCCGCGTTCCGGTGCGTCACCGCCACGCCCTTCGGACGGCCTGTGCTTCCCGACGTGTAGATGAGGTACGCCACGTTCTCCGGGCGCACCTCCGGCGTCGGCGGGCAGCAGGACTCTTCCGCCCACTCCTCTTCACGGTCCAGGCACACCGCCTGCGCGCTGAAAGCGGGCAACGACTCCAGCAGGTGCGAGTGCGCCACCAGTGCCGGACCCTGCGCGTCCTCCAGCAGCCAGCCCAGGCGCTCCTTCGGATAGCTCGGGTCCAACGGCACGTAGGCGCCGCCCGCCTTGAGGATGCCCAGCGTGCCCACCACGACGTCCGCCGTGCGCTCCACGCACAGGCCCACTCGCGACTCCGGTCCCACTCCCAGCTTGCGCAGCCGGTGCGCCAGCTGGTTCGCCTTCGCCTCCACCTCCCGGTACGTCAGCCGCTGCTTGCCGCTCACCACGGCCACCGCATCCGGCGTGCGCTTCGCCTGCGCCTCGAAGAGCGCCGGAATCGTCGCGTCCCGGTCGTACTCCGCCTGCTGTTGGTTCCACGTCACCAGCACCTGCTGGCGCTCCGCCTCCGTCAGCATGGGCAAGCGGCCCACTGCATCCTCCGGCTTCGCCACCACGCCTTCCAGCAGCACGTGCAGGTGCGCCACCATCCGGCGCACCGTCGCTGCTTCGAACAGGTCGGTGCTGTACTCCAGCGTTCCGCTCAGGCCCTCCGCGGTCTCCACGAAGAAGACGCTCAGGTCGAACTTCGACGTTCCGCCCGCGATCTCCACGGGCTTGAGCGTCATGCCGGGCAGCCGGGCTTCACCGACGGGCACGTTCTGGAGCGCCAGCAGCGTCTGGAACAGCGGCGTGTGGCTGCGGCTGCGCTCCGGTTGCAGTGCCTCCACCAGCTTCTCGAACGGCACCTCCTGGTGCTCCTGCGCATCCAGGACCGTCTCACGCACTTGCTGGAGCAGGCCCCGGAAGCTGGGGTCTCCAGACAGGTCCGTGCGCAGCACCAGCGTGTTGACGAAGAAGCCGATGAGGCCCTCCACCTCCGCGCGCGTGCGGCCCGCGATGGGCGAACCCACGCTGATGTCCTGCTGGCCGCTGTAGCGCGACAGCAGCACCTGCCAGCCCGCCAGCAGCACCATGTACAGCGAGGCGCCTTCGCGCTGCGCGAGGCCACGCAGCCCCTGAGCCAGCGATTGCGGCCAGAGGAAGCTCTGGGTCGCTCCCGCGGTTCCTCGCACCGCGGGACGCGGACGGTCCGTGGGCAGCTCCAGCACCGGCGGCGCACCGGAGAGCTTCTGCTTCCAGTAGTCCACCTCCCGCTGGAGCGTCGCGCCCTGCAACCAGCCGCGCTGCCAGGCCGCGTAGTCCGCGTACTGCACCGGCAGCTCTGGCAGCGGTGAGGGCTGGCCCTGCACGAACGACGCATAGAGCGCGCCGACCTCGCGGACCAACACCCCGAGCGACCATCCGTCCGACACGATGTGATGCATCGTGACGACGAGCACGTGTTCACGCGCGTCGAGCTTCAGCAGGAGCGCTCGGAGGAGCGGGCCGTGTGCGAGTTCGAAGGGCCTCAGCACCTCTTGCTCCACACGCTTGCGAAGCGCGGCGGTGTTCGACGTCAGGTCATCCACCGCCAGCGTGAAGGCGCTATCGGACGTGGTCCGTTGCTCCGGCTCGGGATTGCCCGCGACGAACGTTGTCCGCAGGGCCTCGTGACGTCGCACGACCTCACGCAGGGCCCGGTCCAGGACCTCCACGTTCAGGTCGCCTTCCAGCCGTACCGCGATGGGCACGTTGTAGAGCGCCGTGCCCGGCTCCAGCTGGTCGATGAACCACAGGCGCTGCTGCGCGAACGACAGCGGCAGCGCTGCGTCTCGTGACACGGGCACGATGGCCGGTGCCTTCGCGCGCCCGGCCTTCTCCAGCCGGCGAGCGAGGGCTTCCACCGTGGGCGCTTCGAACAACGCGCGCAGCGGCAGCTCCGAGCCCGTCTCCGCGCGCAGCCGCGACACGACCTGCGTCGCGAGCAACGAGTGGCCACCCAGCGCGAAGAAGTCATCCTTCACGCCGACCTGAGGCACTCGCAGCACTTCCGCCCAGATGGCCGCCAGCTTCGCTTCCACTTCCGTGCGGGGCGCTTCGTACGTGTTACCGGACTTCTGGGCTTCTGGCTCCGGCAGGGCCTTGCGGTCCACCTTGCCGTTGGAGTTGAGCGGCAGCGCCTCCAGCACCACCACCGCACCGGGCACCATGTACTCCGGCAACCGTTGGCGCAGGCTTGCCTTCAGCGACTCCGCTTCCAACGTCGCGCCGGCCTTCGGCGCTACGTACGCCACGAGCCGCTTCTCCGCGCCCTCCCCCTTCGCCACCACCACTGCTTCCTTCACCGTCTCCTGCTGGCGCAGGGCTGCTTCGACTTCGCCCAGCTCGATGCGGAAGCCTCGCACCTTCACCTGGAAGTCCACTCGCCCCAGGTACTCCAGCACGCCATCCGCGCGGTACCGCACCCGGTCTCCTGTGCGGTACATGCGGCTGCCTTCCGGGCCGTAGACTTCCGGCAGGAACTTCTCCGCCGTCAGCTCCGGCCTCAGCAGGTAGCCGCGTGCCTGGCCTTCTCCTGCCAGGAACAACTCGCCCGCCACGCCTACCGGCACCGGCTGCAGGTACTTGTCCAGCACGTATGCCCGCGTGTTGGTGAGCGGCCGGCCGATGTTCGGCACTTCATTCCGCCCTACCAGCGACCACGTCGAGTACGTCGTGTCTTCCGACGGGCCGTACAGGTTGTACAGCTTCCTCACCGTGGGGATGCCGTAGACGCTCTTCGCCAGCGTCTCCGGCAATGCTTCACCGGCGAGGTTGATGACCTGCACTGTCGGCGGCACCGCGTTCAGCCGCACCAACTGCGCCATCGCCGACGGCACCGTGTTGATGAGCGTCACCTCCGCCTCTGGCTTCTCCTCCGCCAGGTGCAGAGCGTTGCGCACCACCACCACGCTGCCGCCCCTCACCAACGGAGCGAAGAGTTCGAACACCGAGAGGTCGAAGTTCAGGCTCGTCGCCGCGAGCACCGCCTTCGTCTCCTCCTCCGTGAACGTCTCCGTCGCCCACGCGAGGAAGGCCACTGCGTTCCGGTGCGTCACCGCGACGCCCTTCGGGCGGCCTGTGCTTCCCGACGTATAGATGAGGTACGCCACATTCTCAGGACGGGGCTCTGCCCTCAGCGCCTCGGTCGGCTCCTTGGCCAACGTCGCGTCCGTGTCGAGGCACACCGCCTGCGCGCTGAAGGCAGGCAGCGACTCCAGGAGGTGCGAATGCGCCACCAACGCCGGCCCCTGCGCGTCCTCCAGCAGCCAGCCCAGCCGCTCCTTCGGGTAGCTCGGATCCAGCGGCACGTAGGCGCCGCCCGCCTTCAGGATGCCCAACGTTCCGACCACGACGTCGGCTGTGCGCTCCACGCACAGGCCCACTCGCGACTCCGGCCCCACGCCCAGCTTGCGCAGCCGGTGCGCCAACTGGTTCGCCTTCGCCTCCACCTCCCGGTACGTCAGCCGCTGCTTGCCGCTCACCACGGCGACCGCATCCGGCGTGCGCTTCGCCTGCGCCTCGAAGAGCTGGGGAATCGTCGCGTCGCGCTCGTACTCTGCTTGCTGCTGGTTCCACGTCACCAACACCTGCTGACGCTCCACGGGCGTGAGCAGGGACAGCCGGCCCATCGCTGCATCCGGCTTTGACACCATGCCTTCCAGCAGCACGCGCAGGTGCTCCACCATCCGGCGCATCGTCATCGCTTCGAACAGGTCGGTGCTGTACTCCACCGCTCCGGCCAGACCGTCCGGCGTCTCCGTGAAGAAGAGGCTCAGGTCGAACTTCGACGTGCGGCCCTCGAGACTCATGGGCTTGAGCACCAGCCCTGGGAGATGGGACTCCTCGATAGGCACGTTCTGGAGCGACATCAACGTCTGGAACAGCGGCGTGTGGCTCAGGCTGCGCTCCGGATGCAGCGCTTCCACCAGCTTCTCGAAGGGCACGTCCTGGTGCTCGTACGCACCCAACACCATCTCCCGCACCTGCGCGAGCAGCGCGCGGAAGGATGGGTCTCCATCCATCTGGGTGCGCAGCACCAGTGTGTTGACGAAGAAGCCGATGAGGCCCTCCACCTCCGCGCGCGTGCGTCCCGCGATGGGCGAACCCACGCTGATGTCCGCCTGCCCCGAGTAGCGCGACAGCAGCACCTGCCACCCGGCCAGCAGCACCATGAACAGCGACGCGCCTTCACTTCGAGCCAGTGCGCCCAACCGCTGGGACAGCTCCAGCGGCAGCATGAAGCCCAGCGTCGAGCCGGCGTTCGTGCGCACCGCCGGACGCGGACGGTCCGTCGGCAACTCCAGCACCGGCGGTGCTCCCGTCAGCGACTGCTTCCAGTAGTCCACCTCGCGCGCCAGGGTTTCATCCCTCAGCCAGTCGCGCTGCCAGGCAGCGTAGTCCGCGTACTGCACCGGCAGCGGTGGCAGTGCCAACGCCAGGCCGCTCGCCCGCGCGGTGTACAGCGCCCCCAGCTCGCGGAGCAGGACGCCCACGGACCAGCCGTCCGACACGGCGTGGTGCATCGTGAGCACGAGCAGGTGGTCGCGTGCATCCATGCGCACCATCAGCGCCCGCAAGAGCGGTCCACGCATCAGGTCGAAGGGCTTCGCCAACTCCTCCAGCACCCGCTGACGGGCCACGTCCTCCCGCTCGGGGCCGGAACCCGTCAGGTCCATGATGCTCAACGGCACATCCACGGACGCGTGGATGCGCTGGACGGGCTGACCTGCTTCCTCCTCGAACGTCGTGCGCAGGGCTTCGTGCCGTTGCACGACCTCCCGCAGGGCCTGCTCCAGCGCCGCGGCGTCCAGGTCGCCCTCCAGCCGCACCACGGTGGGCACGTTGTAGAGCGGACTGCCCGGATCCAGCTGGTCGATGAACCACAACCGCTGCTGCGCGAAGGACAGCGGCAGCGACGCCGGACGCGCTCCGGCGCTCAGCGTGGGCACGCCGGAGCGTCCCAGCTGCTCGATCCGCTGCGCCAGCGCCTCCACCGTGGGCGCTTCGAACAGCAGACGCAGCGGCATCTCCACGCCCAGCGACGTGCGGATGCGCGACACCACCTGCGTCGCCAGCAGCGAGTGTCCACCCAGCGCGAAGAAGTTGTCCTTCACGCCCACACGCTCCAGGCGCAGCACCTCCGCCCAGATGGACGCGAGCTTCGCCTCCGTCACGGTGCGCGGGGCCACGTAGGCGTCTCCCCCACGGGCGGCCTCGGGCTCCGGCAGCGCCCTGCGGTCCACCTTGCCGTTCGCGTTGAGCGGCAGGGCGTCCAGCACCATCAGCGCCCCCGGCACCATGTACTCGGGTATCCCCTGGCGCAGGCCCGTGCGCAGCGTGTCCACGTCCAGCGCGTGGCCGTCCTTCGCCACGACGTAGCCCACCAGCCGCTTGTCGCCACCGTCGCCCCGCACCAGCACCACGGCCTCGCTCACGCCCGGTTGCCGCGCCAGCGCGGTTTCGACCTCGCCCAGCTCGATGCGGAAGCCGCGCACCTTCACCTGCGAGTCGATGCGGCCGACGAAGTCCAGCTGTCCGTCCGCACGCCAGCGCACGACGTCACCCGTCCGGTAGAGACGGGCGCCCACTTCGCCCGAGAAGGCGTCCGGCACGAAGCGCTCGGCGGTGAGTCCCGGACGTCCCGCGTAACCACGCGCCACGCCCACGCCTCCGATGTGCAACTCGCCGCGCACGCCCACGGGCACCGGCTGCCCGTGCGGGTCCAATACGTAGACGCGCACGTTCGCCAGCGGCTTGCCGATGGGCGGCACGTTCCCATCCGCCACCACCTCGCCCAGTGTGGCGATGACGGTGGCTTCCGTCGGGCCGTACGTATTGAGCAGGCGCCGACCCGGAGCCCATCGCGCGGCGACGTCCGCGGGCAGGGCTTCACCGCCGGAGATGACGGTGCGTACGTTGGGCAGCCCCTCGGAGGACGTGGCCGCCAGCGCCGCGGGGGTGAGGCTGACGACGCTCAGCTCCTGCTCACGCAGCAGCACGGGCAGCGACACGCCCGGCATCAGCTTCTCCAGCGGCGCGAGCACCAGCGTGGCGCCGTTGCATAGCGTGGTGAAGATCTCCTCCACCGACAGGTCGAAGCTGAGGCTGGCGAACTGAAGCACGCGGCTGCCAGGGCCGATGCCGTACGCCACCGCTTCGTGGGTGACCAGGTTGGCCACGCCGCGATGCTCCACCGCCGTGCCCTTTGGCGTCCCCGTGCTGCCCGAGGTGTAGAGCAGGTACGCCATGTTCGCGGGCGTCACGCCCGTCACGGGCGCATCCGTCGACTCCCTGGCCAGCGACTCGCGCTCCGTATCCAGGCAGAGCGCACGGGAATGCAGGGCCTCCGGGAAACGGGCCACCAGTGGCTGCTGGGTGACGAGCACCTGCGCCGCGCTGTCCTCCAGCATGAAGGCCAGGCGCTCCCGGGGCAGGAGCGGATCCACGGGCACCCAGGCGCCACCGGCCTTCAGGATGCCGAGCAGGCCCATGACGATGTCGAGGGAGCGCTCGACGCTGAGGGCGACGCGGACCTCCGGGCCCACGCCACGACGGCGCAGGGCGTGGGCGAGCTGATTGGCGTGCGCGTCGAGCTGCGCGTACGTCAGTTGCGTTCCCTCGAAGACAGCCGCCACGGCCTCTGGCGCGCGACGGACCTGCGCCTCGAAGAGCGCATGCAGGCAGGACTCGGGGAAGGGCACGCGCGTGGCGTTCCACTCCACCAGCATTTCGCGGCGCTCGGCGCCGGTCAGCATGGGCAGGCGGGACACGCGCGTGTCCGGGCGCGCGACCGCGCCTTCGAACAGCGAGAGCAGGTGCGAGACCATCCGCTGGATGGTGCCCGCGTCGAACAGCTCCGTGCTGTACTCCATCGATCCGGAGAAGCCCTGAGGCATCTCCATGAACGACACGCTCAGGTCGAACTTCGCGACGGGGCTCTCCACGTTCACCGGTTGGAGCGCCAGGTCCGGCAGCCGCAGCTCGCCCATCGGCAGGTTCTGGAGGGAGAGCATCGTCTGGAAGAGCGGCGTGTGGCTGCGGCTGCGCTCGGGCTGGAGGACCTCCACCAGCTTCTCGAACGGGACCTCCTGGTGCTCGTACGCATCCAGCACCGTTTCGCGCACCTGGGCGAGCAACTGCCGGAAGGACAGGGCGCCGTCCACGTTCGCGCGCAGCACGAGCGTGTTGACGAAGAAGCCGATGAGCCCCTCCAGCTCCGCGCGCATGCGGCCCGCGATGGGTGAACCCACGCTGATGTCCTGCTGGCCGCTGTAGCGCGCCATCAGCACCTGCCACCCGGCCAGCAGCACCATGTACAGCGAGGCCCCTTCCCGCTGGGCCAGGGACTTGAGCGCCCCCGTCAGCGACCGGGACAGGGTGAAGGAGTACGTCGCTCCCGCGATGCCCCGCTCGGACGGACGCGGGCGGTCCGTGGGCAGCTCCAGCACCGGCGGCGCGCCGGCGAGCTTCCGCTTCCAGTAGTCCACCTGCCGCGCGAGGACTTCTCCCTGGAGCCGGCCGCGTTGCCAGGACGCGTAGCGCGCGTACTGCACGGGCAGCTCGGGCAGGGGGGACGGCTGCCCCGAGGAGAAGGCCGCGTAGAGCGCGACCACCTCGCGGATCAACACGCCCAGCGACCAGCCGTCCGACACGATGTGGTGCATCGTCACCACGAGGACGCTCTCGCGCTCCCCGAGCGTGAACAGCCGGGTGCGGATCAACGGCCCTTGGCCCAGGTCGAAGGGACGGAGCATCTCCTGCTCCACCTGCCAGCGGGCCTCCGCCTCGCGGCGGGCTTCGTCGACAGTCCGCAGGCCCTCCCGGGCCAGTTCCAGCGACAGGGTGGGCTGGATGACCTGGATGGCCTGCCCGCCGCGCTCCTCGAAGGTGGTCCGCAGGGCCTCGTGACGGCGCACGACCTCGTTCAGGGCCCGCTCCAGGGCCGCGACATCCAGCGAGCCCATCAGCCGTACCGCCACGGGCAGGTTGTAGAGCGCCGTACCCGGCTCCAGCTGGTCAATGAACCACAGGCGCTGCTGCGCGAACGACAGCGGCGGCGTCGTGCCCATCAACGAGTCGCCCGGCATCGAGCTCTGACCGCGGCCCGCCGTCCCCATCCGCTGGGCCAGGGCCTCGAGCGTGGGAGCCTCGAACAGCGCGCGCAGCGGCAGCTCCACGCCGGTCTCCGTGCGGATGCGCGACACCACCTGCGTCACCAGCAGCGAGTGGCCTCCGAGCGCGAAGAAGTCGTCCTTCACGCCCACCTGGGGGACTCGCAGCACCTCCGCCCAGATGGCCGCCAACTTCGCTTCCATCTCCGTGCGCGGGGCCACGTACGTGCGGGTGGAGGTCGGTGCCTCCGGCTCCGGCAGGGCCTTGCGGTCCACCTTGCCGTTGGAGTTGAGCGGCAGGGCTTCCAGCACCACCACCGCTCCGGGCACCATGTACTCAGGCAACCGCTGACGCAGACTTGCCTTGAGTGCCTCCGCTTCCAACGTCGCGCCGACCTTCGGCGCCACGTACGCCACGAGGCGCTTCTCCGCGCCCTCCCCCTTCGCCACTACCACTGCGTCCTTCACCGCCTCCTGCTGACGCAGGGCTGCTTCGACTTCGCCCAGCTCGATGCGGAAGCCTCGCACCTTCACCTGGAAGTCCACTCGGCCCAGGTACGCCAGCACTCCGTCCGCGCGGTACCGCACCCGGTCCCCCGTGCGGTACATGCGGCTGCCCTCCGGGCCGTAGACTTCCGGCAGGAACTTCTCCGCCGTCAGCTCCGGCCTCAGCAGGTAGCCGCGCGCCTGGCCCTCTCCCGCCAGGAACAGCTCTCCCGCTACGCCCACCGGAACCGGTTGCAGGTACTTGTCCAACACGTACGCGCGCGTGTTGGTGAGCGGCCGGCCGATGTTCGGCACCTCATTCCGCCCCACCAGCGACCACGTCGAGTACGTCGTGTCTTCAGACGGGCCGTACAGGTTGTAGAGCTTCTGCACCGTCGGCACCGCGTACACGGCCTTCGCCAACGTCTCCGGCAGTGCTTCGCCAGCGAGATTCACTACGCGCACCGACGGCGGCACGGCGTTCAGCCGCACCAACTGCGCCATCGCCGACGGCACTGTGTTGATGAGCGTCACCTCCGCGTCTGGCTTCTCCTCCGCCAGATGCAGGGCATTGCGCACCACCACCACGCTGCCGCCTCGCACCAGCGGCGTGAACAGCTCGAACACCGAGAGGTCGAAGTTCAGGCTCGTTGCCGCGAGCACTGCCTTCGTCTCCTCCTCCGTGAACGTCTCCGTTGCCCACGACAGGAAGGCCACCGCGTTCCGGTGCGTCACAGCGACGCCCTTCGGACGGCCTGTGCTTCCCGACGTGTAGATGAGGTACGCCACGTTTTCAGGCCGGGGCCCTGCCTCTGGCGCTTCGGTCGGCTCCATGGCCAATGTCGCGTCCGTGTCCAGGCAGACCGCCTGCGCATTGAAGGCAGGCAGCGACTCCAAGAGGTGCGAGTGCGCCACCAGCGCCGGGCCCTGCGCATCCTCCAGCAGCCAGCCCAGTCGCTCCTTCGGGTAGCTCGGATCCAACGGCACGTAGGCGCCGCCGGCCTTGAGGATGCCCAGCGTCCCCACCACGACGTCCGCCGTGCGCTCCACGCACAGGCCCACTCGCGACTCCGGTCCCACTCCCAGCTTGCGCAGCCGGTGTGCCAGCTGGTTCGCCTTCGCCTCCACCTCCCGGTACGTCAGTTGCTGCTTGCCGCTCACCACGGCCACGGCATCCGGCGTGCGCTTCGCCTGCGCCTCGAAGAGCGCCGGAATCGTCGCGTTCCGGTCGTACTCCGCCTGCTGCTGGTTCCACGTCACCAACACCTGCTGGCGCTCCGCTTCAGTCAGCATGGGCAGCTGGCCCACCGCTGCGTCCGGCTTCGCCACCATGCCTTCCAGCAGCATGCGCAGGTGATCCACCATCCGGCGCACCGTCGCTGCTTCGAACAGGTCAGTGCTGTACTCCACCGCTCCGGCCAGCCCGTCCGGTGTCTCCGTGAAGAAGAGGCTCAGGTCGAACTTCGACGTGCGGCCTTCGTAGGGCACAGGCTTGAGAACCAGGCCGGGGAGTCTGGACTCCTCGATGGGCACGTTCTGGAGCGACATCGACGTCTGGAACAGCGGCGTGTGGCTCAGGCTGCGCTCGGGCTGCAGCGCCTCCACCAGCTTTTCGAAGGGCACGTCCTGGTGCTCGTACGCGCCCAGGACCGTTCCCCTCACCTGCTTCAGCAGCTCACGGAAGGACGCCTCTCCGTCGACCTGGGTGCGCAGCACCAGCGTGTTGACGAAGAAGCCGATGAGCCCTTCGACCTCCGCGCGCGTCCGGCCCGCGATGGGCGAACCCACGCTGATGTCCGTCTGCCCCGAGTAGCGCGACAGCAGCACCTGCCACCCGGCCAGCAGCGCCATGAACAGCGAGGCGCCCTCCTGCAGGGCCAGCGCGCTCAACCGCTGGGACAGATCCAGCGGCAGCATGAAGCCCAGCGTCGTGCCGACGTTGGTGCGCACCGCCGGACGCGGACGGTCCGTCGGCAGCTCCAGCACCGGCGGCGCCCCCATCAACGACTGCTTCCAGTAGTCCACCTCGCGCGCCAGGGCCTCGTCCCGCAGCCAGTCACGCTGCCAGGCCGCGTAGTCCCCGTACTGCACGGGCAGCTCTGGCAAGGGTGACGGCTGCCCCGAGGAGAAGGCCGCGTACAGCGCGCCCACTTCGCGGATCAACACGCCCAGCGACCAGCCGTCCGACACGATGTGGTGCATCGAGACGACCAGCGCGTGCTCCCGATTGCCCAACTTCAGCAGGAGCGCTCGAAGCAGCGGACCGCGCGACAGGTCGAACGGCTTCAACATCTCCTGTTCAATCCGCTGCCGTGCAGCTGACTCGGACACCTCCACCCGCTCCAGGTGCAGTGCCAGGTCCGAATGGATGACCTGGAGGGGCTGACCGTCCTGCACCTCGAAGGTCGTGCGCAGGGCCTCGTGACGGCTCACGACCTCCCGCAGGGCGCGCTCCAGGACGCCCACGTCCAGGTCACCTTCCAGCCGCAGTGCCACGGGCATGTTGTAGAGCGCGGTGCCTGGCTCCAGTTGGTCGATGAACCACAACCGCTGCTGCGCGAACGACAGCGGCCGTGCAGTGGCCCCCAGCCGGCGCCTCATCGCCGTCTTGCTCGAGAACGCGGCTTTCTCCAGCTGATGGGCGAGCGACTCCACCGTGCGCGATTCGAACAGCGCGCGCAGCGGCAGCTCCGCGCCCATCTCCGCGCGCACTCGCGACACCACCTGTGTCGCCAGCAGGGAGTGGCCACCCAGCGCGAAGAAGTCGTCCTTCACGCCCACCTGGGGCACCCGCAGCACCTCCGCCCAGATGGCCGCGAGCCTTGCTTCCGCATCCGTGCGCGGAGCCTCGTAGGTACTTCCGGCCTTTTGCGCATCCGGCTCCGGCAGGGCCTTGCGGTCCACCTTGCCGTTGGAGTTGAGCGGCAGTGCCTCCAGCACCACCACCGCTCCGGGCACCATGTACTCCGGCAGCCGCTGACGCAGGCTTGCCTTCAGTGCCTCTGCTTCCAACGTCGCGCCGGCCTTCGGGGCCACGTACGCCACGAGCCGCTTCTCCGCGCCCTCCCCCTTCGCCACCACCACTGCTTCCTTCACTGCCTCTTGCTGGCGCAGCGCGGACTCCACTTCGCCCAGCTCGATGCGGAAGCCTCGCACCTTCACCTGGAAGTCCACTCGGCCCAGGTACTCCAGCACTCCGTCCGCCCGGTACCGCACCCGGTCTCCCGTGCGGTACATGCGGCTGCCTTCCGGGCCGTAGACTTCCGGCAGGAACTTCTCCGCCGTCAGCTCCGGCCTCAGCAGGTAGCCACGTGCCTGGCCTTCGCCCGCCAGGAACAGCTCTCCCGCGACGCCCACCGGTACGGGCTGCAGATACTTGTCCAGCACGTACGCCCGCGTGTTGGTGAGCGGCCGGCCGATGTTCGGCACCTCTGCGCGCCCCACCAGCGACCACGTCGAGTACGTCGTGTCTTCCGACGGGCCGTACAGGTTGTACAGCTTGCGCACCGTCGGCACCGCGTACACGGCCTTCGCCAACGTCTCCGGCAATGCTTCACCGGCGAGGTTGATGACCTGCACTGACGGCGGCACTGCATTCAGCCGCACCAACTGCGCCATCGCCGACGGCACCGTGTTGATGAGCGTCACCTCCGCCTCTGGCTTCTCCTCCGCCAGGTGCAGGGCATTGCGCACCACCACCACGCTGCCGCCTCGCACCAACGGCGTGAAGAGTTCGAAGACGGAGAGGTCGAAGTTCAGGCTCGTCGCCGCAAGCACTGCCTTCGTCTCTTCTTCGGTGAACGTCTCCGTTGCCCACGCGAGGAAGGCCGCGGCGTTCCGGTGCGTTACCGCCACGCCCTTCGGGCGGCCTGTACTTCCTGACGTGTAGATGAGGTACGCCACGTTCTCCGGGCGCACCTCCGGCGTCGGCGGGCAGCAGGACTCTTCCGCCCACTCATCCTCACGGTCCAGGCAGACCGCCTTCGCGCTGAAGGCGGGCAGCGACTCCAAGAGGTGCGAGTGCGCCACCAATGCCGGGCCCTGCGCGTCCTCCAGCAGCCAGCCCAGTCGCTCCTTCGGGTAGCTCGGATCCAGCGGCACGTAGGCGCCGCCCGCCTTGAGGATGCCCAGCGTTCCCACCACCACGTCGGCGGTACGCTCCACGCACAGGCCTACGCGGGACTCGGGGCCCACGCCCAGCTTGCGCAAACGGTGCGCCAACTGGTTCGCCTTCGCCTCCAGCTCCCGGTACGTCAGCCGCTGCTTGCCGCTCACCACGGCTACAGCATTCGGGGTGCGCTTCGCTTGCGCCTCGAAGAGCTGGGGAATCGTCGCGTCGCGCGCGTACTCCGCCTGCTGCTGGTTCCACGTCACCAGCACCTGCTGGCGCTCCGCTTCCATCAACATGGGCAAATGGCCCACCGCTGCGTCCGGCTTCGCCACCATGCCTTCGAACAGCACTCGCAGGTGCTCCGCCATCCGGCGCACCGTCGCTGCTTCGAACAGGTCGGTGCTGTACTCCATCGCACCCGTCAGACCGTCTGGCGTCTCCATGAAGAAGAGGCTCAGGTCGAACTTCGACGTCCGGCCTTCGTAGGCCACGGGCTTGAGCGTCAAGCCCGGCAGTCGCGTTTCGCTCTCAGGCAGGTTCTGGAGCGCCAGGAACACCTGGAACAACGGCGTGTGACGCCGGTCGCGCTCAGGCTGGAGCGCCTCCACCAGCTTCTCGAAGGGCACGTCCTGGTGCTCGTACGCGCCCAGCACCGTCTCCCGCACCTGCGTGAGCAGCGCCCGGAAGGACTGGCCTCCATCCACCTGGGCGCGCAGCACCAGCGTGTTGACGAAGAAGCCGATGAGGCCCTCCACCTCCGCGCGCGTGCGGCCCGCGATGGGCGAACCCACGCTGATGTCGTCCTGCCCCGAGTACCTCGACAGCAGGACCTGCCAACCCGCAAGCAGCGCCATGTACAGCGACGCACCTTCCCGCTGGGCCAGCGCCTTGAGGTCCCCCGTCAGCGACCGGGACAGGGGGAAGGAGTACGTCGCTCCCGCGCTGCCACGCACCGGCGGACGGGGATGGTCCGTGGGCAACTCCAGCACCGGCGGCGCGCCAACGAGCTTCCGCTTCCAGTAGTCCACCTCCTGCTGGAGCGTCGCGCCCTGCAACCCGTCGCGCTGCCAGGCCGCGTAGTCCGCGTACTGCACAGGGAGCTCTGGCAGCGGCGACGGACGGCCTTCCGCGAAGGCCGCGTACAGCGCGCCCACCTCCCGGATCAACACGCCCAGCGACCAGCCGTCCGACACGATGTGATGCATCGTGACGACCAACACGTGCTCCGCGCCTCCCAGCGTCAGCAGGAGTGCCCGGATCAGCGGACCGCGCGACAGGTCGAACGGCTTCAACATCTCCTGCTCAATCCGCTGCCGCGCATCCCCCGAGGACACCTCCACCCGCTCCAGATGCAGGGTCATGTCCGAGTGGATGACCTGGAGGGACTGACCATCCTTCTCCGCGAACGTCGTCCGCAGCGCTTCATGGCGCCGCACCACTTCGCGCAGCGCCCGTTCCAGGACGTCCTGGCGCAGCGCTCCCTCCAGCCGCACCGCGACGGGCACGTTGTAGAGCGCCGTCCCCGGCTCCAGCTGGTCGATGAACCACAACCGCTGCTGCGCGAACGACAGCGGCCGGGCGGCATCCCCCAGCCTGCGCTCCATCGTGTTCTTGCCAGAGAACGCGGTCTGCCCCAGCTGACGAGCGAGCGACTCCACCGTTCGCGCTTCGAACAGCGCACGCAGCGGCAGCTCCGCGCCCGTCTCCGCGCGAACTCGCGACACGACTTGTGTCGCGAGCAGCGAGTGGCCACCCAGCGCGAAGAAGTCGTCCTTCACGCCCACCCGAGGGACTCGCAGGACTTCCGCCCAGATGGCCGCCAGCTTCGCTTCCGTCTCCGTGCGCGGGGCTGCGTAGGTGATGATGGCTGCCGGCGCCTCCGGATCCGGCAGGGCCTTGCGGTCCACCTTGCCGTTGGAGTTGAGCGGCAGTGCCTCCAGCACCACTACTGAACCGGGCACCATGTACTCCGGCAGCCGTTGGCGCAGACTCGCCTTCAAGGCCTCCGCTTCCAGTGTCGCGCCGGCCTTCGGGGCCACGTACGCCACGAGCCGCTTCTCCGCGCCCTCCCCCTTCGCCACCACCACCGCTTCCTTCACCGACTCTTGCTGGCGCAGCGCGGACTCCACTTCGCCCAGCTCGATGCGGAAGCCTCGCACCTTCACCTGGAAGTCCACTCGGCCCAGGTACTCCAGCACTCCGTCCGCGCGGTACCGCACCCGGTCTCCCGTGCGGTACATGCGGCTGCCTTCGGGGCCGTACACCTCCGGCAGGAACTTCTCCGCCGTCAGCTCCGGCCTCAGCAGGTAGCCGCGCGCCTGGCCTTCGCCTGCCAGGAACAACTCTCCCGCTACGCCCGCCGGTACCGGCTGCAGGTACTTGTCCAGCACGTACGCCCGCGTGTTGGTGAGCGGCCGGCCGATGTTCGGCACCTCTGCGCGCCCCACCAGTGACCACGTCGAGTACGTCGTGTCTTCCGACGGGCCGTACAAGTTGTAGAGCTTCTGAACCGTTGGCACCGCGTACACGGCCCTTGCCAGCGTCTCGGGCAGCGCTTCGCCAGCGAGATTCACTACGCGCACCGACGGCGGCACCGCCTTCAGCCGCACCAACTGCGCCATCGCCGATGGCACCGTGTTGATGAGCGTGACGTCCGCCTCCGGCTTCTCCTCCGCCAGGTGCAGGGCATTGCGCACCACCACCACGCTGCCGCCTCGCACCAGCGGCGCGAAGAGTTCGAACACCGAGAGGTCGAAGTTCAGGCTCGTCGCCGCGAGTACCGCCTTCGTCTCTTCTTCGGTGAACGTCTCCGTTGCCCACGACAGGAAGGCCACTGCGTTCCGGTGCGTTACCGCCACGCCCTTCGGGCGGCCTGTGCTTCCTGACGTGTAGATGAGGTACGCCACGTTCTCCGGGCGCACCTCCGGCGTCGGCGGGCAGCAGGACTCTTCCGCCCACTCATCCTCACGGTCCAGGCAGACCGCCTTCGCGCTGAAGGCGGGCAGCGACTCCAAGAGGTGCGAGTGCGCCACCAATGCCGGGCCCTGCGCGTCCTCCAGCAGCCAGCCCAGTCGCTCCTTCGGGTAGCTCGGATCCAGCGGCACGTAGGCGCCGCCCGCCTTGAGGATGCCCAGCGTTCCCACCACCACGTCTGCGGTACGCTCCACGCACAGGCCTACGCGGGACTCGGGGCCCACGCCCAGCTTGCGCAAACGGTGCGCCAACTGGTTCGCCTTCGCCTCCAGTTCCCGGTACGTCAGCCGCTGCTTGCCGCTCACCACGGCTACAGCATTCGGGGTGCGCTTCGCTTGCGCCTCGAAGAGCTGGGGAATCGTCGCGTCGCGCGCGTACTCCGCCTGCTGCTGATTCCACGTCACCAGCACCTGCTGGCGCTCCGCCTCCGTCAGCATGGGCAGCCGGCCCACTGCCTCCTCCGGCTTCGCCACCGCTCCTTCCAGCAGCACCCGCAGGTGCTCCACCATCCGGCGCACCGTCGCTGCTTCGAACAGGTCGGTGCTGTATTCCACCGCTCCGCTCAAGCCCTGCGGCGTCTCCGTGAAGAAGATGCTCACATCGAACTTCGACGTACGAAGCTCCAGCTCCAAGGGCTTCATCGTCAGCCCGGGCAGCCGTGCCTCTCCATCGGGCGTGTTCTGCAACGCGAGCAGGGATTGGAACAGCGGCGTGTGACTCAGGCTGCGCTCGGGCTGCAGCGCTTCCACCAGCTTCTCGAACGGCACGTCCTGGTGCTCGTACGCCTCCAGCACCGTGCCTTTCACCTGCGTCAGCAACTCCCGGAAGGATTTCTCTCCGTCCACCTGCGCGCGCAGCACCAGCGTGTTGACGAAGAAGCCAATGAGCCCTTCCAGCTCCGCTCTCGTCCGGCCCGCGATGGGCGAACCCACGCTGATGTCCGTCTGTCCGCTGTAGCGCGACAGCAGCGCCTGCCACGCCGCCAGCAGCACCATGTACAGCGATGCACCCTCGCGCTGCGCCAGCGCCTTCAGTCCCCGCTCCAGCGATGACGGCAGCACGAAGGAATGGATCGCACCCGCGTTGCCTCGCACCGCAGGGCGCGGATGGTCCGTGGGCAACTCCAGGACTGGCGGCGTCCCGGCGAGCTTCCCCCTCCAGAAGTCGACCTCCTTCTGGAGCGTCTCTCCCTGCAACCAACCGCGCTGCCACGCCGCGTAGCCCGCGTACTGCAACGACAGCTCCGGCAGCGGCGACGGACGCCCTTCCAAGAAGGCCGCGTACAACGCTCCCACTTCGCGGATCAGCACTCCCAGCGACCAGCCGTCCGACACGATGTGGTGCATCGTGATGAGCAGCACGTGCTCGGCGGCTCCCAGTTTCAACAGGCTCGCCCGGATGAGCGGCCCCCTGTACAGGTCGAAGGGCTCCGCCAGCTCTGCTCCGAGCCGGCGCCGGACTTCCGCCTCCCGCTGCTCGCCGTCCAACGCCCCCAGGTCGATCTGCACCATGGAGAGGCGGACTTCGTCGGCATGGATGCGCTGGACGGGCTGCCCCTCGTGCAGCTCGAACGTCGTGCGGAGGGATTCGTGGCGCCGGACGATTTCACGCAGGGCCCAGTCCAGGGCTCCCACGTCCAGCTCGCCTTCCAGGCGCACCGCGACGGGCACGTTGTAGAGCGCCGAGCCCGGCTCCAACTGGTCGATGAACCACAGGCGCTGCTGCGCGAACGACAGCGGCGACGGCCCAGCGTTCGCGATCGACTCCAGCGCCACGGGCAGCGGACGCTCGGCCGTCTCCAGCCGTCGGGCCAGGGCTTCAAACGTCGGAGCCTCGAACAGAGTCCGCAGTGGCAGCTCCGCGCCCAGCTCCTTCCGGATCCGCGACACCACCTGGGTCGCCAGCAGCGAGTGCCCGCCCAGCGCGAAGAAGTTGTCCCTCACCCCGACCCGCGGGACGCGCAGCACTTCCGCCCAGATGGCCGCCAGCTTCTGCTCCGACTCCGTGCGAGGCGCTTCGTACTCGTGCTGCGAAGCAGTCGCTTCGATTTCAGGTAGCGCCTTGCGGTCCACCTTGCCGTTGGCCGTGAGCGGCAGCGCTTCCAACACGCCCATCGCCGACGGCACCATGTACTCCGGCAACCGCTGCCGCAGGCCCGCGTCCACTGCCTTCGGATCGATGTTCTGTCCCGGCTTCGCCACGAGCCACGCGACGAGCCGCTTGTCTCCGCCGACGTCGCGCACCACCGCCGCGGCTTCCGCCACGTCCGGATGCTGGAGCAGGGCCGCTTCCACTTCGCCCAGCTCGATTCGGAAGCCTCGCACCTTCACCTGGAAGTCGGTGCGCCCCAGGAACTCCAGCGTCCCGTCTTCCTTCCAGCGCGCCTTGTCTCCCGTGCGGTACAGCCGCGCGCCGGGTTCCGTGCTGAACGCGTTCGGAACGAAGCGCTCCGCCGTCAGGTCCGTACGGTTCAGGTAGCCCCACGCCAGGCCTTCGCCGCCGACGTACAGCTCTCCCGGCACGCCCACTCCGGCCACGCCGCCGTACCCGTCCAGCACGTACGCCGTCGAGTTTCCAATCGGCTTGCCGATGGGCACTGAAGCGGTGACGGCCGAGTCACGCGTGAGCGCGTGCGTCGCGGAGAACGTCGTGTTCTCCGTCGGACCGTATCCGTTCACCAGCACCGCGCCTTCCGGCAAGTGCTTCAAGTGCTCGCGCACTCGCTGGGCTGGCAACACGTCGCCGCCCGCGAGGACCTGCGACACTTCCGCCAGCGCATCCACCTGATGCAGCGCCATCTGTTCGTACAGCGCGGCGGTCAGCCACAGCGTGCTGATGCGCTCCTTGCGCAGCAGCGCGCCCAGCTCCTCCAGCGTCTGCGCGTGCGGCGGCGCCAGCACCAGCTTCGCCCCGTGCAGCAGCGCGCCCCAGAGTTCCAGCGTCGACGCGTCAAAGGCCACCGGCGCCAGTTGCAGCCCGACCTCCCCCGGCCCGAAGCGCAGGAAGTCGTTGCCCACCACCAGCCGCGTGATGCCCCGGTGCGGCACGCTCACGCCCTTCGGCCGGCCGGTGCTTCCCGACGTGAACATCACGTACGCCAGGTCGTCCGCGCTCACTTCTTCCTGCGGCGCCGAGGTCGGCAGGTGCGCGATCTCGCTCCATGCAGTGTCCAGAAGCAGCGGCGTTCCCGCGCTCGCCGGCAGCTTCTCCACCAGCGACCGCTGCGTCAGCGTCACGCCCACGCCCGCATCCCCCAGCAGCAGCGCGATGCGCTCCGCCGGGTAGTTGCGGTCCACCGGGACGTATACGCCCCCGGCCTTCAGGATGGCCAGCAGCCCCGCCACCATCTCCAGCGAGCGCTCCACGTACACGCCCACCCGCGTGCCGCGCTTCACTCCCTGGCTCCGCAGGTGGTGCGCCAGCTGGTTCGCCTTCGCGTCCAGCTCGCCGTAAGTCAGCGTGCCGCCCCCTTCCGCGAGCTTCAGCGCCACCGCGTCCGGCGTCTGCTTCGCCTGTGCCTCGAAGCGGGCGTGCACCGACATGTCACGGGAGGACTGCGTGGCCGTCGGGTTCCACGTCAGCAGCACCTGCTGGCGCTCCGCCTCCGTCAGCATGGGCAGCCGGCCCACTGCCTCCTCCGGCTTCGCCACCACGCCTTCCAGCAGCACCCGCAGGTGCTCCACCATCCGGCGCACCGTCGCTGCTTCGAACAACTCGGTGCTGTACTCCACCGCTCCACTCAAGCCCTGCGGCGTCTCCGTGAAGAAGATGCTCACGTCGAACTTCGACGTGCGGATCTCCAGCTCCAGGGGCTTCATCGTCAGCCCGGGCAGGCGCGCCTCTCCCTCGGGCGTGTTCTGCAATGCCAGCAGTGACTGAAACAGCGGCGTGTGACTCAGGCTGCGCTCGGGCTGCAGCGCCTCCACCAGTTTTTCGAACGGCACGTCCTGGTGCTCGTAGGCCTCCAACACCGTGCCCCGCACCTGCGTCAGCAACTCACGGAACGACTTCTCACCGTCCACCTGCGCATGCAGCACCAGCGTGTTGACGAAGAAGCCGATGAGTCCTTCCAGCTCCGCCCGCGTCCGACCCGCGATGGGCGAACCCACGCTGATGTCCGTCTGTCCGCTGTAGCGCGACAGCAGCGCCTGCCACGCCGCCAGCAGCACCATGTACAGCGATGCGCCCTCGCGCTGCGCCAGCGCCTTCAGTCCCTGCTCCAGCGATGACGGCAGCACGAAGGAATGAACCGCTCCCGCGTTGCCTCGCACCGCCGGCCGCGGATGGTCCGTGGGCAACTCCAGGACTGGCGGCGTCCCGGCGAGCTTCCCCCTCCAGAAGTCCACCTCCTTCTGGAGCGTCTCTCCCTGCAACCAACCGCGCTGCCACGCCGCGTAGCCCGCGTACTGCAACGACAGCTCTGGCAGGGGCGACGGACGCCCTTCCGTGAAGGCCGCGTACAACGCCCCCACTTCACGGATCAGCACTCCCAGCGACCAGCCATCCGACACGATGTGGTGCATCGTGATGAACAGCACGTGCTCGGTGACGCCCAGCTTCAGCAGGCTCGCCCGGATGAGCGGCCCCCTGTACAGGTCGAAGGGCTCCGCCAACTCCACTCCGAGCCGGCGCCGGACCTCCGCCTCCCGCTGCTCGCTGTCGATTCCCTCCAGGTCGACGTCCGCTACCGGCAGGCGCGCGTGGGGATGGATGCGCTGCACGGGCTGGCCCTCGTGCAGCTCGAACGTCGTGCGGAGGGACTCGTGGCGCCGGACGATTTCGTCCAGGGCTCGCACGAGCGCACCCCGCTTCAAGGTGCCCCGCAGCCGGACCGCGACGGGCACGTTGTAGATCGCGCTTCCCGGTTCCATCTGGTCGATGAACCACAGGCGCTGCTGCGCGAACGACAGCGGCGGCGCTTCATCACTCGCGGCGGACTTCAGCGCCGTGGACTGGTGACTCGCGGCCGTTCCCAGCCGCTCGGCCAGGACTTCGAGCACGGGGGCCTCGAAGAGGACGCGCAACGAGATCTCCACTCCGAACTCCGAGCGGATCCGTGACACCACCTGCGTCGCCAGCAGCGAGTGGCCACCGAGCGAGAAGAAGTTGTCCCTCAGCCCCACCCAGGGCACCCGCAGGACCTCCGCCCAGATGGCCGCCAGCTTCTTCTCCACCTCCGTGCGGGGCGCTTCGAAGGCGGTGCCTGCCTCCTGCGCTTCCAGCGCCATGAGCGCCTTGCGGTCCACCTTGCCGTTGGCCGTGAGCGGCAGCGCTTCCAACACGCCCATCGCCGACGGCACCATGTACTCCGGCAACCGCTGCCGCAGCTCCGCTTCCACTGCCTTCGGATCGATGTTCTGTCCCGGCTTCGCCACGAGCCACGCGACGAGCCGCTTGTCTCCGCCGACGTCGCGCACCACCGCCGCGGCTTCCGCCACGCCCGGATGCTGGAGGAGGGCCGCTTCCACCTCACCCAGCTCGATGCGGAAGCCACGCACCTTCACCTGGAAGTCGGTGCGCCCCAGGAACTCCAGCGTCCCGTCTTCCTTCCAGCGCGCCTTGTCTCCCGTCCGGTACAGCCGCGCGCCGGGCTCCGTGCTGAACGCGTTCGGAACGAAGCGCTCCGCCGTCAGGTCTGTACGGTTCAGGTAGCCCCACGCCAGACCTTCGCCACCCACGAACAGCTCACCCGGTACGCCTACTCCGGCCACGTCACCGTGCGGATCCAGCACGTACGCCGTCGAGTTTCCAATCGGCTTGCCGATGGGCACCGAAGCGGTGAGTTCCGTGTCGCGTGTGAGAGCGTGCGTCGCGGAGAACGTCGTGTTCTCCGTCGGGCCGTACCCGTTCACCAGCATCGCGCCTTGTGGCAGGCGCTTCAGGTGCTCGCGCACTCGCTGGGCCGGCAGCACGTCGCCGCCCGCCAGCACTCGCGAGACCTCGGCCAGAGCGTCCACCTGGTGCAGCGCCATCTGCTCGTACAGCGCGGCGGTCAGCCACAACGTGCTGATGCGCTCCTTGCGCAGCAGCGCGCTCAACTCCTCCAGTGCCAACGCGTGTGGCGGCGCCAGCACCAACTTCGCCCCGTGCAGCAGCGCGCCCCAGAGTTCCAGCGTCGAGGCGTCGAAGGCCACCGGCGCCAGCTGCAGCCAGACCTCCTCCGGTCCGAAGCGCAGGAAGTCGTTGCCCACCACCAGCCGCGTGATGCCCCGGTGCGGCACGCTCACGCCCTTTGGGCGGCCCGTGCTTCCCGACGTGAACATCACGTACGCCAGGTCTTCGGCGCTGACCTCCACCCGCGGCGCCGTCTCCGGATGCCGGGCCGCTTCGGCCCATACCGTGTCCAGCAGCAGCGGCGTGCCCGCGCTCGCTGGCAGCTTCTCCACCAGCGACCGCTGCGTCAGCGTCACGCCCACGCCCGCATCCCCCAGCAGCAGCGCGATGCGCTCCGCCGGGTAGTTGCGGTCCACCGGCACGTACGCGCCTCCCGCCTTCAGGATGGCCAGCAGCCCCGCCACCATCTCCAGAGAGCGCTCCACGTACACGCCCACCCGCGTGCCACGCTTCACGCCCTGGCTCCGCAGGTGATGCGCCAGCTGGTTCGCCTTCGCGTCCAGCTCGGCGTACGTCAACGTCCGCCCGTCATGCACCTGGATCGCTACCGCGTCCGGCGTCTTCCGGGCCTGTTCGGAGAACAGCGCGTGCACCGGCGTGGTGCCCACGGCCTCCGCCGCCATGCGGTTGCCACCGTCGAGGATCCGCTGCCGCTCTTCCGCGTCCACCATCGGCAGCCGGGACACAGCGGCCTCCGGACGCGCCATCGCAGCATCCAGCAGCACCCTCAGGTGCTCCACCATCCGGCGCACCGTCGCGGCGTCGTACAGCTCGGTGCTGTATTCGACCGAGCCCCTCAGCCCTTCGCCCTCTTCCACGAAGAAGACGCTCAGGTCGAACTTCGACGTGTGGCTCTCCATCATCAGCGGCTTGAGCGCCATGCCCGGCAGCCCCAGGTCGCCCTGCGGCACGTTCTGGAGCGCCAGCAGCGTCTGGAACAGCGGCGTGTGGCTCAGGCTGCGCTCCGGATGCAGCGCTTCCACCAGCTTCTCGAAGGGCACGTCCTGGTGCTCGTAGGCCTCCAGCACCGTGCCTCGCACCTGCTTCAGCAACTCACGGAAGGACGTCTCCCCATCCACCCGCGCGCGCATCACCAGCGTGTTGACGAAGAAGCCGATGAGCCCTTCCAGCTCCGCTCTCGTCCGGCCCGCGATGGGCGAACCCACGCTGATGTCCGTCTGTCCGCTGTAGCGCGACAGCAGCACCTGCCAGCCCGCCAGCAGCACCATGTACAGCGATGCACCCTCGCGCTGCGCCAGCGCCCGCAGGCGCTGTGTCAGCGAAGGGGGCCACTGGAAGAAGTGCATCGTGCCCGCGTTGCCCCGCACCGCCGGACGCGGACGGTCCGTGGGCAACTCCAGCGCGGCGGGTGCTCCCGCGAGCCGGCCCTTCCAGAAGGACACCTCGCGTTCGAGCACGTCTCCCTGAAGCCAGCCGCGCTGCCACGCCGCGTAGTCCGCGTACTGGAGCGGCACCTCCGGCAGCGAGGAGGGCTGGCCCTGCACGAACGCCGCGTACAGCGCGCCAATCTCCCGCACGAGCACGCCCAACGACCAACCATCCGAGATGGCGTGATGCATCGTGAGCGCGAGCAGGTGGTCGCGCTCCTCCAGCCGCACCAACTGTGCTCGGACCAGCGGCCCCCGCGACAGGTCGAAGGACCGCAGCCCCTGCGCCATCACCCGGCGGCGGGCCTCCTGCTCCCGCTCGCCCGCTTCGACGCCGCGCAGGTCCTCCACCTCCAGCGGCATCGCCGAGGGCGGATGCACCACCTGAACCGGCGTGCCTTCGTGCGACGTGAACGTCGTGCGGAGCGCTTCGTGACGGAGCACCAGTGCATCCAGCGCGCTCTGGAGCACCGCGACGTCCAGCGCGCCCTCCAGTCGGACCGCCAGCGGAACGTTGTAGACCGGGCTGCCCGGCTCCAGCTGGTCGATGAACCACAGGCGCTGCTGCGCGAACGACAACGGCAGGGGCTGCTCTCGCGAGACGGGCACCAGCGGCGGGGCGACGGAGCGGGTGGCTCGCTCCAGGCGGAGCGCCAGGGCTTCCAGGGTGGCGGACTCGAACAGCTCCCGCAGCGGCAGCTCCACTCCGAACCCGGCTCGGATCCGCGAGGCCACCTGCGTCGCCAGCAGCGAGTGGCCGCCCAGTTCGAAGAAGTTGTCCGTCACGCCCACCTGGGGCACGCGCAGCACCTGCGCCCAGATGGCCGCCAGCTTCGCTTCGGTCTCCGTGCGGGGCGCCTCGAAGACCTTCTCCGAGCGCGGGGCTTCCGGCTCCGGCAGCGCCTTGCGATCCACCTTGCCGTTCGCGCTGAGGGGCAGCGCGTCCAGCGACATCAGGGCCGTGGGCACCATGTACTCCGGCAGCCGCTGCCGCAGGTGCGCCTTGAGCTCCGCCGCGTCGAGCGTCCGCTCCGGCTTCGCGACCGCGTACCCCACCAACTGCTTGTCCGCGCCCTGCCCCCGCGCCACCACCGTGGCTTCCGCCACGTCCGGATGCTGGAGGAGCGCGGCTTCGATTTCACCCAGCTCGATGCGGAAGCCACGCACCTTCACCTGGAAGTCGGTGCGCCCCAGGAACTCCAGCGTGCCGTCCTCCCTCCACCGGGCCTTGTCGCCCGTGCGGTACAGGCGCGCACCGGGCTCCGTGCTGAAGGGATGGGGGACGAAGCGCTCCGCCGTCAGGTCCGCGCGGTTGAGGTAGCCCCACGCGAGGCCTTCGCCGCCCACGTGCAGCTCACCCGGGACACCCACGCCCGCCACGTCTCCGTGCGCGTCCAGCACGTACGTCGTCGAGTTTCCAATCGGCTTGCCGATGGACACCGCCCCATCGAGCACCGTCCGACCCGTCATCGTGTGCGTGGTGGAGAACGTGGTGTTCTCCGTGGGGCCGTACGCATTCACCAGCACCGCGCCTTCCGGCAGCCGCGCCAGGTGCTCCCTTGCGCGCGGGAACGGCATCACGTCACCGCCCGTCAGCACCTGCGACACGCCCGCCAGCGCGTCTCCCTGGTGAAGCGCCATCTGCTCGTACAGCGCCGTCGTCAGCCACAGGACGCTGACGCGCTCCTGCGTCACCAGCGCGCTCAACTCTTCCAGCGTCAGCGCGTGCGGCGGCGCCAGCACCAGCTTCGCCCCGTGCAGCAGCGCGCCCCACAGCTCCAGCGTCGACGCGTCGAAGGCCACCGGCCCCGTCTGCGACCAGATGGCATCTGGCCCGAAGCGCATGAAGTCGTTGCCCAGCACCAGGCGGGTAATGCCCCTATGGGGAACGCACACGCCCTTCGGACGGCCCGTGCTGCCCGACGTGAAGATGATGTACGCGAGGTCTTCGCCGCCCACCTCCACGTCCGGTGCCGTCTCCGGTTCACGGCGGATGGACTCCCACGCCGCGTCCACGCAGAGCGGCGTGCCCGCTCTGGCCGGCAGCTTCTCCACCAGCGACTGCTGCGTCAGCGTCACTTCGACGCCCGCGTCCTCCAGTAGCAGCGCGATGCGGTCCGCCGGGTAGTTGCGGTCCACCGGCACGTACGCGCCGCCCGCCTTCAGGATGCCGAGCAGCCCGACCACCATCTCCCACGAGCGCTCCACGTACACGCCCACCCGCGTGCCACGCTTCACTCCGAGCCCGCGCAGGTGGTGCGCCAGCTGGTTCGCCTTCGCGTCCAGTTCGCCGTACGTCAGCGTCCGGCCATCCACGCCCTGCACCACCGCCACCCGGTCCGGCGACTTGCGCGCCTGCTCCGCGAAGAGCGCGTGCACCGGCCGCTCCCGCGGATAGGCCGCCTGCGTCCGGTTCCAGTCCACGGCCAGCACGTGACGCTCGGCGGCCTTCACCATGGGCAGCCGGGCCACGGGCATCGCCGGGTGGGCCACGGCGGACTCCAGCAGGCCGCGCAGGTGCTCCACCATCCGCGCGACGGTGGCGGCGTGGAAGAGGTCGGTGTCGTACTCCACGTAGCCGCTCAGGTTCCCTTCCGCCTCCGTGAGCTGGAGGAGCAGGTCGAACTTGGCGGTCTGGGTGTCCACCTCCATCGCGTTCAGCTTCAGGCCCTGCACGGCGACCGGGCCTCGCGGCGCGTTCTGCAGCGCGAACATCGCCTGGAAAAACGGCGTGCGCCCCGAGTCACGCTCCGGCTGCAGCGCCTCCACCAGCTTCTCGAAGGGCACGTCCTGGTGGTCCGTCGCGCCCACCATCGTCTCGCGCAGCTGGCGCACCAGCCCCTGGAACGACAGCTCTGGCGTGAGGCGCGCGCGCAGCACCAGCGTGTTGACGAACATGCCGATGAGGCCTTCGAGCTCCGAGCGGGTCCGGCCCGCCATGGGAGAGCCCACGCTCACGTCGTCCTGCCCGGAGTAGCGCGACAGCAGCGACTGCCACCCGGCCAGGAGCACCATGAACAGCGTCGCGCCCTCCCGCTGCGCCAGCGCCCGGAGCGAGTCCGTCAACTCACGCGGCCACTGGATGGGCGTGCGCGCGCCCCGGAAGCCACGCGTCGCGGGCCGTGGCTTGTCCGTCGTCAGCTCCAGCGCGGGCGGTGCGCCCGACAACTGCTCACGCCAGTACGCCAGCTGCCGCTCCAACGCCGCGCCCTGCAACGTCTCCCGCTGCCAGGCCGCGTAGTCCGCGTACTGCACGGCCAGCTCCGGCAACGGCGACGGCTGGCCCTGCAGGAACATGGCGTACAGCACCGCCACCTCGCGCACGAGCACGCCCAGCGACCACCCGTCCGACACGATGTGGTGCATCGCCACCAGCATCAGGTGGTCCGCGTCCCCCAGCTTCACCAGCAGCGCGCGCATCAGCGGCCCCGTGGCGAGGTCGAACGGGCGCAGCGCCCCTTCCCGCACCCGGCGCCAGGCTTCGGCCTCGCGCGCTTCCGCCGAGAACGCGCTCACGTCCGTGCGCTCCAACTCCAGCACGGGCGCGTCCGCGAAGTGCTGCACCGGCCCGCTGTCTCCGCCCTGGAAGGTCGTGCGCAGCGACTCGTGACGCCGCACCACCTCGAGCAGCGAGCGCTCCAGCACGGGCACGTCCACCGCGCCCTCCAGCCGCACCGCCACGGGCACGTTGTAGAGCGGGCTTCCCGGCGCCAGCTGGTCCATGAACCACAGCCGCTGCTGCGCGAAGGACAGCTCCGCCGGCCGCGAGCGGTCCCTCAGCGGGAACGCCGCCCGCGCCGGAGTCCCCGCCGCCTGCTTCTGCGCGGCCATCTTCTTCAGCAGCTCCGCGCGCTTCTCCGGCGACAGATTCGCGATCCGCTTCGACAAATCACCGCTGCTGCTCATCGAAATGACTCCGAACTCTGGACGCGACACGGCCCGGAGGGACGCCCGGAAATCTGGACGCGGGGCCCTCGGGTCAGTGCCGGCAAATGTCGATCACGCGCGGCCTGCCACTCGTCGTGCGAGCAGCGTGGGGGAGGCCAGAAACCTGTTGATCACATTATTCGGTCGAAGAGTGACCTGCCACGCGTTCCACGCCCCCGGGCCCGCCTGCTCTCCAGCAGGGCTGGAACGGGCGTGACACATCCCGCGACAGGGGATGAAACAGGTGTTTCCGCCCCCGTCCCAGGATGGACGGGGTTGGCCGCGAGCGAGGAAGCTCAGTGACCCGCGGAGCCGGGCGGCTCGACGCGCTCCACCTGCTTCTGCACGGCGGCATCCGACGCCACGTCCGTACCCAGCTGCAGGTATGTCAGCAAGTACGTGCGCCCCGTCGCCGGGCCCTGCGCCGCCGCCGTGCGGGCCAGGGCGTCACGACGTGCTTCGAAGGAGGTCAGCGTCTCCTGGAGCGAGCGGCGCGCGTCCTCGTTCTTCTCCGCCTTCAGGCGCTCCTGCACCCGCGCGATGTTCGCCTCCACCATGCGCTGGCTCTCCCGGGCGCGGTTCGCCTCGGACAGGTCCGCGAAGGGACCGGTGCCCTCCACGGACAGCTCCAGCTTCGCGACCTGGCGGCCCCGCTCTCCGGGCGGCACCAGCGTGGACACGCCCTGGCGCTGCGCCATGCCCACGCCCCGGCCGTCGTGCGACTGCACCACGAAGTCCACGCCCTCGGCGCCCTGGGCCAGCTTCACGGCCTCCACGTAGGGCACCGCCGCGAGCAACACCACCAGCGACACCTGCTCCTTCTGGCGCAGGCGCTTCACCTCGGCGGTCACCGCCGGGCCCACCGGCAGGCCCCGGACACCCTCGGGCAGGAAGGCCGTGCCCTCGGAGCCGCCGGCCGGAGCCTTGGGGTCCGCGGACGCCGGGGACACGCCGATGATGCCCACCTTCAGCCCGCCCACCGTCGTCACCACCGACGCGGGGAAGAGCGGCTGCCCCTTCGCATCCACGAGGTTCGCGGACACGAGCTTCAGCTTCGCGCCCTTCGTCTTCTTCTTCAGGAAGTCCACGCCCAGCACGAGGTCGCGCTGGCCCACGGCCATGGCCGCGTAGCCCTGCGCGTCCAACTGCTCCAGGAGCAGCTCCGCGCGAAGCTTCGCCTCCTGGCCATCCGCCAGGGTCTTGAAGAGCGCGTTGCCCGCGTCCAGTGCGAGCACCGGCACGCCCTTCGCGCGCTCCTCGTTCAGGACCGTCTTTCGTCTGGCCAGACCGCCAGACGGGTTGTGTCGTCAACCACAGGGGGCGATTTCGCCCCCGTTGTCTCCGGTGAAGAGCAGCACGAGCTTCTTCGGCGCGGCCCCCGCCACCAGCGGCAGGAACAACAGGAGCGCCAGGGCTGCGAGCCGGGGAGCGCGGGGGCTCATCACTTCTTAGCCTTCTTGGGCGCGGGGGCAGGCGCGGGCGCGGGCTTCTTGTCCAGCTCCGCCAGCTTCGTCTTCGCCGTCTTGGCCGCGTCCGACTTGGGGTAGCTCTTCACCAGCTCCTCCAGCGCCAGCTTCGACTCCTCCTTCATCTTCAGCTTCAGGAAGCAGTCGGAGGAGCGCAGGTACGCGTCCGGCGCGGACGGCGTCTTCGTGTGGTCCTGCACCACCTTGCCGTACTCGAAGAGGGCCTCGCGGCACTTGGACTCGGTGAAGTACGTCTCACCCAGGCCGAAGTGGGCCTCGCCCACGAGCGCGTCCTTGGGCCACTTCTTCACGAACTCGTTGTAGAGCTGGCGCGCGATCAACGTGTCGCCGGCCTTCGCCTTGTCCTGCGCGAGCGCGATGAAGTCCTTCGCGGTCGTGGGGCGCTGGAGCTCCTCGGCCTTCCTCTTGGCCTCGGCCTCCTTCACCGCCTCCGTGCCCTGGAGCGCCAGCAGCCGCTGGTTGGTCTCCTCCGTGCTCTTGCCGAGCGCGGCCTCCAGCTCACCAATCTTGTAGAGGTACGTCTCCACCTGGCCGCGCAGCTGCGCCAGGTCCTCCACCGTCTTCTGGAACTGCACGCCGATGTCCGCGTCCTTGCGGCGCGCGGCGGTGTCCAGGCTCTGCAGGGCCTGCGTCACCTGGGCGATCTTCTCGTCGAGCTTCGGCTGGGTGACGGCGAGCTGGTCGCGCGCCTCCTTCAGCTCCGTGGCCAGCTTGGCGTTGTCCGCGCCCAGCCGGTCCACCTTGGCTTCCAGGGCACGGCCGCGGTCGGCGGGGTAGAAACAGCCGGGAACGGCGGCGGTCAACAAGGCGAAGAGCACGAGCCTGCGCATGGGCCGCGCATCCTAGGTCCAAAGTGCCCCGCGCGCCGCTTCTGTTTCCATCGCGCCTGGCCGCCCCCCTGCCCTTCAGCGCGCCCCTTCCGCCTCCAGCCGCTCCACCGCCCGGGCGCAGGCCACCCGGAGCCGGGGCAGGTTGAGGAAGAAGGGCACCGGCCGCGCCCGCCCGGACTCCACCGCCCGCAGGGCCCGGCGGTAGGCCTCCAGGGCGGCGCCGGGCTGGCCGCACTGCTCCAGCAGGAGACCCAGCAGGTAGCGGGCGGCGACGTGGTCCGGATCCAGGTCCAGGCACCGGCGCAGGTCGCGCTCGGACTTCTCGTCCGGGACGCCCGTGGAGGCCCCGTCCAGCACGCACGAGAAGAGCCAGTCCGCCTGGGCCATCGCGGCTTCGTCCGGAACCGAGGGCGGAACCGGGGGCGGAACCGCCGGAGCTTCCGGCTTCGGCGCGGCGGGCCCGGTGGCGATGCTCGGGAACCGGCCGGATTCCCGCTTGGGCCGGACAGGCTCCGCGGGCGCGGCGTCCTCGCGCACGTAGAAGAACGCGTGCTCACTGGGCAACAGCCGCAACTCCGGGGGCACCTGGAGCAGCGGCTCCGCGGCGGACAGCACCAGCACTCCGCCGGGCGCGAGCCGCTCGCTCAGGCTCCGCACCGTGCGCTGGAAGGCCTCCGGGGTGAAGTAGATGAGGACGTTGCGGCAGAAGATGATGTCGAACCCGCCGCCCCCGGGGGCCTCCGGATACGGGGCTTCCATCAGGTTGTGGCGCCGGAACTCCGCCTGCGTGCGCAGCGACGCCACCAGCGAGTGGCGCCGGCCCTTCGGCTCGAAGTAGCGGGAGCGCGAGGCTTCCGGCACGCGCCGGAGCGCATCCGCGAGGAAGCTCAATTCGCGCGCCCGGGTCAGCACCTGTTCGGAGATGTCCGTGCCCAGCACGCGGCTGGAGGGATCCGCGCCCTCCTGCGCCATCAGGAGGAGCAGCGTGGCGACCTCCTCGCCCGCCGCGCAGCCCGCGCTCCACACGTGCAGCGGCGTCTTGGAGCGCTGCACCCGGGGCGACAGCACGTGCTCGCGGAAGGCGGACAGCTGCACCTCGTCCCGGAACACCTCCGACGTGTGCACCGCCACCGCGTCCACCAACCGCGCCAGGTCCGCCGCTCCCGTGGGCGTGCGCAGGTGCGCCACCAGCCGCGTCGCGCTCTGCCCGTGTCCCAGGGCGTCCAGCCGCGCGTCCAGCCGCCGCTGCTGGGCCCCGCTCAGCGCCATGCCCGTGTGGGCCTGGAGCCAGGCGTGGACGGGAGTCCAGCGCTCGGGAGAGGACGTCATGGCGCGCGAGGTCAGCGGCTTGCGGCCAGCGACTCTCCGCGCGCCAGGCGCGCCAGGGTGGCCGCGACGTCATCGCCGTGGATGAGGTGGTCCACCGCCTTGCGCTCCACCGCCGCGCCCGGCATGCCGAACACCACGCAGGACTCCTCGTTCTGCGCCAGCGCCAGCCCACCGCCCTGCTTGATGGCCAGGAGCCCGTCCGCCCCGTCCGCGCCCATGCCGGTGAGCACCACGCCCACCGCGCGCCGGGCGTAGACCTTGGCCACGCTCTCCAGCAGCACGGTGCCGCTGGGCATGTGCCCGTCGCGCTCCACGCCGGGCTTGAGCGCCACGCGGCCTCGCACGGGCACCACCATGTGCTGATCCGGCGGCGCCACCAGCACCAGCCCCGGCTGCAGCGTGTCCCCGTCCACCGCCAGCCGGACCTTGAGCTTGCTCGCGTTGGCGAGCCAGCTGGCCAGCGACTCCGAGAAGGCGGCGTTGATGTGCTGGACGATGACGATGGGCGCCGGGAAGTCCGCCGGCAGCTCCGACAGCATCCGGTAGAGCACCTGCGGGCCGCCCGTGCTGGCGGCCACCGCGACGATGCCCATGGAGGCCGCGGGCAGCACCGCGACCGGGGTGTGGGGCGTCCCCGGCGGGCCGCGCTTCTGGCCGCGCACATGGCGGATGACGCGCACGGAGGAGATGAGCTTCACCTCCTTGGTGAGGTTCCACGCCTCCGGCCCCGCGTCGATGGAGGGCTTGATCTGCAGCGCCAGCGCGCCCAGCTCCAGCGCGCGGTACGTCAGCGCGGGGGCCTGCGAGCGCGGATCGCCCGTCAGCACCAGGATGGGCGTGGGGCACTCGGCCATGATGTGCTCCACGGCCGTGAGCCCGTCCATGACGGGCATGTCCACGTCCATGGTGATGACGTGGGGGCGCAGCTCCTTCGTGAGGGCAACGGCCTCCTGGCCGTTCGCGGCGGTGCCGACGACCAGGATGTCCGGGTCGTCGCTCAACGCCGCGCTGATGAGCTGACGGCAGATGACCGAGTCATCCACCACCAGCACCGTCACTTTCTTGCCCATGTCCGTTCAATACCCCGTACGCGCCGCGGGAGTATAGCAATGCGATGGGCCCCCAGGCGTCTCCCGGCGGCTCTCCGGCGGCGCCGAGCCTCTCGGAGCCTTCGGGGACTTCAGGCCAGGAGCCGCCCCACGACGTCCACCAGGTCCTGGCGGACGAGGTCGCCCTTGGTGATGTAGCCGTCCGCCCCGGCCGCCAACCCACGCGCCCGGTCCGCCTCCCCTCCCCGGGTGGTGAGGATGACGACGGGCAGCCCGCGCCGGGCCGGGTCCGCCTTCAGGCGCCGGGTGAGCTCCACGCCGTCCATCTCCGGCATCTCCAGGTCGGTGACGACCAGCTCCACCGGAGGCCCCTCCTGCCCCAGCTGCTCCAGCGCCGAGGGCCCGTCCGCTGCCCGGAGGGTGTCGTACCCCACCGCCTCCAGCAGGTTGGCCACCAGTTCCCGGGTGAGGGGCGAGTCGTCCACCACCAGGATGCGGCGGCGGCGAGGCGCGGGCGCGCGCACCGGGGGCCGGGCGAGCTTCAGGGGCGCGGTGCCATGCACGGCCGCCGCCAGCGCGGCCGCGGACAGCACCATGGCCAGCCGCCCGTCCGCGAGCGACGTGGCCCCGGTGAGGTGCGGGTAGCGCGCGAGGATGCCCTTCAAGGGGAGGATGGCCTGGACGCGCTCCTCCAGCACCCGGTCCACCGCCAGTGCGGCCTCCATGCCCTGGCCCTTCACCACCAGCACCAGCTCTCCCTCCCGGGCCGGGCGCTCGGTGGCCAGCCCCAGGAGCGACGCCAGCGAGGCGAAGGGCAGCACGCGTCCCTCCATCCGGAGGATGGGCCGGCCGGCGACCTCTCCCACCTCGGAGGCGTCCACCTTGAGGGCGCGGGAGACGTGGACGGCGCTCAGGGCGAGCGTCTCGTCGAAGACCTGGACGAAGAGCAGGGGCGCCACGGTGAGGGACACCGGGACGCGCAGGGTGAAGATGGTGCCCCAGCCGGGCGCGGACTCCACGCCCACGTCGCCGCCCAGGGCCTGGAGGGACGTACGCACGGCATCCAGCCCCACGCCCCGACCTGACAGGTCGGTGACCACCTCGCGCGAGGTGAAGCCGGGCAGGAAGACGAGCTCGCGCGCGGCGGCGTCGGAGAGGGCGTTGGCGGCGGGCTCGTCCAGCACGCCCCGGCGCACGGCCACGCGCCGCAGGAGCGCTGGATCCATGCCCGCGCCGTCGTCCTCCACGCGCAGGATGATGCGGCTGCCCTCGCGGGCGGCGCGCAGGGTGAGGCAGCCCCGGGGGTGCTTGCCGGAGGCGACGCGGTCCACGCGCGTCTCCAGGCCGTGGTCCAGCGCGTTGCGGACCAGGTGCATGAGCGGTTCGCGCAGGGCCTCCACGACGGAGCGGTCCGCGCGGGTGTCCTCGCCGTCCACGACGAGCTCCACCTCCTTGCCCAGCTCCCGCGCCAGGTCGCGGACCATGCGGGGATAGGGTTCGAAGAGGACGGAGAGGGGCAGCATGCGCAGGCCCTGGATCTCCTCCGACACCTGATCCAGGTCGCGCAGCTCCGCGTTGGCGAGCAGCTTGGCCTCGCGATGCAGGGTGGCGGCCAGCTCCTTGGCGCGGCCCAGGCGCTCCGCGAGCGCGATGCCCGCGGGCCCCAGGTCCTCCGCGGACCGGGCCAGCTCGCTCAATTCGCGCACAAGCTCCAGGCGGCGAGCGGTGGCCAGTTCGCGGCGGCGGGCCACCTGGCCCAGGTTGGTGACCGCGCTGGTGAGCATGTCCAGGCTGGCCACGCCGATGCGCACGGCCGTGTCCATGCGGACGTCGCCGGTGCGCACCGTGGCGGTTCCGTGCTTCGACGCGGCGGGCGGGCGCGAGCGGGCGGTGTCGACCATCCGCGTGCCGGGCGACACGGCTGGATTCGAGGACGTGCCCGTCGCGGGGCCGACGAGGTGCGCGCTCCCTGAACCGCCGGCGGCGCCACCCAGGTGCGCCCCCGTGCTTCCAAGAGCGGGCGACACGAGGTGTGCGCTCCCCGGGCTTCCCGTCACTGGGGCCACGAGGAGTGCGCTCCCCGGGCTTCCCGTCACCGGAGCCACGAGGTGTGCGCTCCCCGGGCTTCCCGTCACCGGAGCCACGAGGTGTGCGCTCCCCGGGCTTGCCGTCACCGGGGCCACGAGGTGTGCGCTCCCCGGGCTTCCCGTCACCGGAGCCACGAGGTGTGCGCTCCCCGGGCTTCCCGTCACCGGAGCCACGAGGTGCGAATGGCCCGAGCCTCCCGGATGGAGACCGTGCGAGCCCGGTGCGGCGCCCGCGCTCTGGCCAGGTCCTGGACTTCCGTGCGCAGCGCCCGGTGCCGCTCCGTGACCTGGATGGACGAGGTGCGAGCCTGGGGATGCGCCAGCAGCAGCGCTCCCGAGCGCGGTGCCCGGTGCGCCCCCTGCGGCGGACGACGCCCCGTGCGTACCCGCCGGACTCCCGGAGGCTTCTGTCCGGAGGGCCGTGGCGAGGAACTGCGATGCGGCGGCGCCCACCGGTGCGTCCGGGCGTGACGCGGGCGTTCCCCAGTGCGAGGGCACGACCACGGCCCCGGACGGCTCCCGGCGGTCCGCCACGATGAGGTGCGACGCGCCCTCTGACTTCGAAGCCCGGCCACCCTCTGCCGGACGCGCGGACTCCACGATGACCCGCTGCTGCAGCGTCGCCACCAGCGTCTCCACCGCCAGCAGCGGCTCTCCCGCCTGGAGCGCACCCGACAGCGCGAGCACAGTGTCCGCCGTGGCGAGCAGCGCGTCGGTGGACTCCGACGACAGCCGGTAGCGCTGCGGCTCCGCGCACCGGACCAACTCCTCCATCTCGTGCGCGAGCGTGTTGATTTCGCCGAAGCCCATCATCCGGGCCTCGCCCTTGAGCCCGTGCAGTTCGCGCAGCACCCGCTGCCCGGCCTCCAGGTTGCCCCCGGACTCCAGCTCCATCAGGGAGCGGTTGATGCGCTCCAGACGGACCGTGACCAGGTCGCGGAACTGCTTGAGGAGCCGTTCGCTGGGGTTCACCCGCCGCCCCCCTTGCGCAGGGTCGCCTGGTGGATCTGGAAGCGCTCCACCACGCCGCGCAGGTCCTGCGCCAACCCCAACAGGTCCCCGTTCGCCGCGCCCACCTGCTTCGTCGCGTTGAGGCTCTGCTGCGTGATGCGCAGGATGTCCGCCATCGTCTCCGCGAGCTGATCCGTGCCCGCCTGCTGCTGCTGCGTGGACCGGGAGATGATCCGCACCGAGTCCGACGTCCGCCCCGCCAGGTCGACAATCTGCCGAAGCGACTCGGACACCTGCTCCGCCAGCCCCGTCCCCGTCTCCACCGCGCGCACGCCGCCGCCCGTCACCGTCACCGCGGCGGCGGAGGCCTCGCGAACCTCCTCGATGAGTCCTTCAATCTCCTTCGTGGACTCCAGCACGTTCTCCGCCAGCCGGCGCATCTCCGCCGCCACCAGCGAGAAGCCCCGCCCCACCTCGCCCGCCTTGGTGCCCTCCAGCTCCGCGTTGAGCGCCAGCAGGTCCGACTTGTCCGCGACGCCGTTGATGAACTCGACGATCTTCCCGATCTGCTGCACGCGCTTGTCCAGCCGCCCCACCGCCGAGCCGATGGCGTGGTTGTCCTGGCGCATGCGCGACATGGCCCCCAGGAAGGACTCCGCGCTGCGCTGTCCGCCCTGGGCCGCCGCCAGCGTGCGCTGGGCGATCTCCGCCACCGAGCTCGCGTTGTCCGCGATCTGCTTCGCCGAGCGCGCCAGTTCCTCCGTGGTGGCGCTCGTCTCGTCCAGGCTGCTGGCCTGCTCCGCGGCGCCGGCCTCGTAGCGCCCGGAGGTGCTGAGAATCTCCTCCGTGGTGGCCGAAATCTGCGAGCCCGCGCGCTGAAGCTCCGCGAGCACGTCCGCCAGGTGCGTGCGCATCGTGGTGAAGGCCGCGGACACCGCCCACACCTCGTCCTCCGCGGGCACCAGCCGGGGACTGGCCAGGTCGCCCGCGGCGATACGGCGCGCCTCGCCGGACAGCTCCCGCATGGGCCGCCCCAGCAGCGTTCCGCCCAGGTACGCCGTGGCCAGCGCCAGGCCGAACACCACCGCGCACAGGAGCGCGCTGGACGTGAACGCGTCCACCAGCACGCCCTGCGCGGCCGGGCTGCCTCCGTCCACCAGCCGGTTGAAGAGCCGGTCCGTCAGCGCCGTGACGACCTGCGCGCACATCACCGCGGGCGTCACCACGCAGATGGCGGTGAAGGCCACCAGCCGCGCGCGGATGCGCGAGCGCCGGGGCAGCGCGGCGATGACCTGCGCGTGCGTCAGCCCCTGCTCCGCCACCCACAGCACACCGCGCCGCGCCCTCAACGTGACGAGCCCATACACGAGCAGCGACGAGAGCGGGCCGAACAGCGCACCCAGCCCCGCGACCCGCAGGGTCACGTGCCCAGGCAGGTCCATGGCCGACCAGAGCGCCATCGCCACAACGCCGTTGGTCAGCGCCCACAACCCCAGCGAGCGGAAGAACGCCTCGCCCGGCGCGCGCGCCACCTCGCCCACCGCCGTCGCCAGGTGCTCCGGCGTGGGCGGCAGCACTCCGCGCTCCAGGGCCCGCAGCCGGGGGAAGCGGCGCAGGGACACGCCCACGCCCAGGAGCATGTGCAGCGCGCTCACGCCCACCACCAGGACGACGAGCGACCCCAGCTTCTGGGACAGCGGACTGCCCACCACGAGCGACGCGAAGTGCAGCCCCAGCGTGGAGCCGACCAGGTTCGCCAGCGGCACGGGGAACATCAGCTGCTGACTGAAGGCGGCCCGCCGGGAGTCCGAGCGCGAGGAGTGGTCCATGTCACCCACCTCCCGTCGCGACAGGAGCCCCGCCGGAAGCTCCGGTGGATTCGCCGCCAGTCGGCTCGACATGGAAGCGCCGCACCACGTGCTGGAGGTCCGCCGCCAGGGCGGACAGGTCCGCGTTGGCCGCAACCATCTGCTTGGTGGCCGCGGCGTTCTGCTCGGTGACGCGGAGGATGTCCCCCATGGCCGCCGCGAGCTGATCCGTGCCCGTCTGCTGCTGCAGCGTCGCCAGCGAGATGCTGCGCACCGCGTGCGACGTCTGCCGCGCCAGCTCCAGGATGAGGCTCAGGCTGTCGTCCACCTGCGCCGCCAGCAGCGTGCCCAGCTCCGTCGTCTTCAGCCCCGCCTCCGTGGCCATCACCGCGCCGTTCGTCGCGTCGCGGATCTCCCCGATGAGGCCTTCAATCTCCTTCGTGGAGCGGATGACGTTCTCCGCCAGCCGGCGCATCTCCGCCGCCACCAGCGAGAAGCCCCGCCCCACCTCGCCCGCCTTGGTGCCCTCCAGCTCCGCGTTGAGCGCCAGCAGGTCCGACTTGTCGGCGATCTCGTTGATGAACTCCACCACCTTGCCAATCTGCTGCACGCGCTTGTTGAGGCGAACGACCGCCTCCGCGATGGCCTCGTTGTCCTCCTTCATGCGCTGCATGGCGCCCAGGAAGGCGGTGGCGCCGCGCTGGCCGGACTGCGCCGCGCCGAAGGTCGTCTCCGCGATGGTGGACACGGACTCCGCGTTGTCGGCGATCTGCTGCGCGGACCGGGCCAGCTCCTCCGTGGTGGCGCTGGTGGCGTTGAGCGCCCCGGCCTGCTCGTCCGCGCCCACCTCCTGCTCCGTGCTGGTGGCCACCAGTTGCTCGGTGGTGGAGGAGATTTGAATGCCCGCCCGCTTGAGCTGCGACAGGGCCTGCACCAGCTGCACCTGCATCTGGGTGAAGGCCGCGGAGGTGGCCCACACCTCGTCCTCCGCGTGGATGACGCGCGGGGGCCGCACCTCGCCGCGCGCGATGCGCGTCGCGTCCTCGGTGATGGCGCGCAGGGGCTCCGACAGCGCCGTGCCCGCGAGCGCCGCGGTGCCCAGGATGAGCAGCGTGACGATCCCCGCGATGAGCCCCAGGGGCGGCCCGCCTCCTTCGCGCGCCCGCGCCATCACCTCCATGCGCGCCTCCGGCGTGGTGGCCTGGGTCCACGCGTCCACCACCGTCACCGTGCGCGTGAAGGCCACGTCCAGGATGAAGAGCGACGGGCTCAGGACCGCGATGGCGGTGAAGACCACCAGCCTGCGGCGGATGTGCATGCGCCGGGGCGGCAGCGCGGCCAGCACCTCCAGCGGCGCCAGCCCCAGCGACACCAGCCGGTCCAACGTGGCCCGCGCGCGGCGCACCACCATCAGGTAGGTGAGCATGGCGCTCAGGGGCCCGATGGACAGCCCCAGCACCATCACCCGCACGCCCTCCGTCCACGGCACGTCCGCCAGGGTGGGGAAGGCCAGGGCCACCGTCAGCGTGCCGCCCAGCCAGCCCTGCATCACGAACCAGAAGCTGCGGCCGGGGATGGCCGCCACCTCCTGGACCGCCACCAGCAGGTGCTCGGACGTGGCGGGCAGCCGGCCCTCGCCCAGCGCGAAGAGCGTGCGCAGGGCCCGCGTGTCGCGCGCGTACCCCACGCTGATGAAGAGCACGAGCGCGCCCAACATCAGCCACGTCAGCGGCGTGCGCCCGGTCTCCGGCAGCGTGTGCGACAGGTGGATGTGGAGGAACGCGATGGCCACGCCCAGGCAGCTGCCCGGGATGCGGGGCCGCGTCGTCCAGCGGCCCAGGGCGCGCACTTCCAGCGGCGCCATCATGCGCCCTCCCCGTCCAGCCCGCGCAGGTAGCGTTGGAAGGCGTCCAGGCTCAACAGCGGCCAGAGCACCCCGCGCGTGATGACGAAGCCGCGCAGGCTGCCTCCGGAGGCCCCCGCCACCACCGGCGAGGGCGGCAGCACGGACAGCACCTCCGAGTCGATCTCCAGCCCGTCCACGCCCACCGTCCCTCCGGTGGCCGTCACCAGCACGCGCTGGGCGCCCCCGGCCCCCAGGAAGGCCCGGTGGGCGGACACGGTGCCCGCGTCCGGCGCGGCGATGGAGGCCACCTCGCCCGCCTCGAAGGCGATGCGGTGCGGCCCCACGTGGCACAGGAGCGTCCCCTCGACCCGGCCCGCGGGAAGCATGAGGCTAGCTGCCCTGGCTGAGATGGTCGAAGAGGCCTTCCGGGTCGATGACGGCCACGTCGCGCGAGCCGCTCTTCACGGGGCCGCGCAGGTGGACGTGCACGCCCGAGGGGCCCAGGGGCTCCAGCGGTCCCATCAGCGCGGACACGCCGGCGACGCTGCTGGCCGTGAGGGCGAGGGTGCCTCGGGACAGCCGCACCAGGACGGCGCGGCGGGACCCGGCGGTAACCCCGCCCACCAGCAGGCTCATGTCCACGACGGGGATGACTTCACCCCGATGCGCGAACACACCCAGAAGGTGGGGCGGGGAACCCGGTACCCGCGTCAGCTCGGGGAAGGTAACGACCTCCGCCGCGGCTTCCGCGGGCACCGCGTACCAACTGCTTCCACACGCGAAGACAAGGTAGGACTGACGCGCTTCAGACTCTAGGGCGGCCATGCGCGCCAGAGCCTACCCCAGAACTAGCGCTGGAACTCCACGCGGCGGTTCTCCGCCCAGCCTTCCTCGGTGGCCGCGCTGGACACCGGGCGGGTCTCACCATAGCCCACCGTGGAAAGCCGGTTGGACGGCACGCCCAGGTCGACCAGGTAGCGCTTCACGGCCGCGGCGCGGCGGTTGGACAGCTGGAGGTTGTACTCCTCCGTGCCGCGCTCGTCCGCGTGGCCGCCCAGGGTGATCTTGCCCTGGCTGGCCTTGATGCAGGCCGCCAGGTCGCCCAGGCGGGACTGCGCGCTGGAGTCCAGGGTGGACTCGTTGAAGCCGAAGCGCACCGCCGAGTAGTCGCAGCGCGAGGAGGCGTCCGCCGTCACGCACTTGCCGGACTGGCACTCCTGGCCCTCACCGCAGTCGGTGCTGGCGGTGCAGGTGTCGCGGGGCGCCTGGCAGCGGCCGGCCTGGCACTTGCCACCGTTGCACGCGGAGTCGTCCTTGCACTGGGCCTCGGCGCACTTGCCGGCCTCACAGATGCGGCCGGTGCCACAGGCCGCGTCCGTGGTGCACTCGGGCGGCTTGGGCGCGCACTTGTTGGCCTGGCAGGTGAAGCCTTCGCGGCAGTTCGCGTCCGTCGCGCACTCCTGGCACTGGCCCTGGACGCAGACCTCGCCCTTCTCCTGGCACTGCTCGTCGTTGTTGCACTTGGGGTAGGTGGGCGGGCACCCGGTCAGCACGGCCACGGCGAGGGCCAACCCGGCCCAAAGCGAAATCCGACGCATCATTCCTCCGACAGCAACCACGGGAAAAGAGAGGCCCACAGGGAGCGGGCCGATGCTGTCGCGTCTAGTCGCACCCACCGGGGAGAGTCAAAAGATTTGTCTTTTCCTTGCCCCTCCGGGCAACACGAGACCCTTGATGCCCCGATTATTTCCGTGAGAGTGTGAACGGTTTGCCCATGCCCGCTGCGGTCCTCATCGTTGACGACGAAAAGAACATCCTCCTCACCCTGAGCCAGTCGTTGCAGCTGGCCGGCTACCGCACGGAGCTGGCCAGCAGCGGGCAGGTGGCGCTGGACGTGGTGAGCGCGCGGCCGGTGGACGCCGTGTTGATGGACGTGAAGATGCCGGACATGGACGGCCTCACGGTGCTGGCGAAGCTCACGGCGCTCAAGCCGGACCTGCCCGTCATCATGATGTCCGGCCACGGCACCATCGACACGGCGGTGAAGGCGACGCAGCTGGGGGCGCGCGACTTCCTGGAGAAGCCGCTGGCGCGCGACAAGCTGCTGGTGGCGCTGCGCAACGCGCTCAAGCACCAGGCGGCGATGGAGGAGCTGGAGGAGCTGCGCGCGCAGCTGGGCCGCTTCGACATGGTGGGCGGCGGGCCCGCCATGCAGCGCATCTTCTCCCTCATCCAGCGCACGGCGCCCAGCGAGGGGCGCGTGCTGATCACCGGGGAGAACGGCACCGGCAAGGAGCTCATCGCGCGAGCGCTGCACCAGAACTCCCGGCGCAAGGGCGGGCCGTTCGTGAAGCTCAACTGCGCCGCGGTGCCGCACGACCTCATCGAGAGCGAGCTGTTCGGCCATGAGAAGGGCGCCTTCACCGGCGCGGTGAGCGTGCGGCGCGGCAAGTTCGAGCTGGCGCACGAGGGCACCCTCTTCCTGGACGAGATTGGCGACATGCCGGCCGCGATGCAGTCGAAGCTGCTGCGCGTGCTCCAGGAGGGAGAACTGGAGCGCGTGGGCGGCGCGGAGACGCTCAAGGTGGACGTGCGCGTCATCGCCGCGACGAACAAGAATCTGGAGAAGGAGATCGCCGCGGGGCGCTTCCGCGAGGACCTCTACTACCGGATCAACGTCGTGCAGATTCACTCGCCGCCGCTGCGTGAGCGCCGCGAGGACCTGCCGGACCTCATCGACACGTTCCTGCGCGAGGCTTGCGCGAAGAACGGGCGGCGGCCCCTGGCGCTGTCGCCGGACGCGCTCGCGGTGATGAGCGCGTATGACTACCCGGGCAACGTGCGCGAGCTGCGCAACCTGGTGGAGCGGCTGGCCATCCTCTGCGAGGGGCCGGTCGTCTCGCGCACGGACGCGCTGGAGCTCTTGCCCCGGGGCCGTCCCCTGCCCCCC